>DASYWD010000185.1 GCA_035936415.1 Longimicrobiaceae bacterium | reverse complement strand
GGGGTGGGCGGGGCGGGTGCCGGGGGCGTCCGGGCTTCCCGCGGACGGGTGCCCGCCGCGCCCGTCGGCGGACGCGGTGCCGAATCGGCGCGTCCGCCCCGCCGCTCCGCGCGCATCTCCTCCAGCTCCGGCCAGACGATCCCCGGGGCGACCTCGCCGGCCGCGAGGGTGTCGCCGTCCGCCGTCCACGGCTCCATCTTCGCGTTCCACTCCTCGTCCACCCAGGCGGTGTCGAACCCGGCGTAGGTGTACGTGGAGGAGTAGCAGGGCTGCCGCGGGGGGAGCGAGTTGATGAAGTACTCGGTGTAGGTGGCGCCCTGCCCCGGGCAGTCGGCGTCCACCGCCAGCCCGGTGGCCCGGTCCACCTCCTCCACGACCACCCCGCGCGGCCGGGGCCAGGGGCGGGGGGCGGGGCGGCCGGAGTAGACGCGCGCCATGATCCGCCCCCACACGGGAGCGGCGATGCTCCCGCCGGAGGCGCCCCGGACGATGGTCTTCGGCTTGTCGAGCCCCATCCAGACGATCCCCACCAGCTCCGGCGTGTAGCCGGCGAACCAGACGTCGGTGGAGCCGTTGGTGGTCCCCGTCTTCCCGGCGGCGGGGCCACGGTAGCCGGCGGCGCGCGCCGGCGTCCCCGTCCCGCGGTTCACCACGTCCTCCAGCATGGTGGTGAGGACGAAGGCGGCGGCGGGGTCCAGCACCTCCTCCGCCTGCGTGGGGGTCTCCCAGACCAGCTCGCCGTCGCGGGTCTCCACGCGGCGGATGAAGTGCGGCTCCACGCGCGCTCCCAGCGAGGCGAAGGCGGCGTAGGCCTGCGCCAGCTCCACGGGGCGCACCTCGGAGGCGCCGAGCGCGGTGGAGGGGAGGGGGGAGATGTCGGAGGTGATCCCCAGCGTCTGCGCGTTGCGGATCACGTCCGACATCCCCACCTCCTCCGCCAGCCGCACCGTCACCGCGTTCTTGGAGCGGGTGAGCGCCTCGCGCAGCGTCATGGGGCCGTCGTACCGGCCGGTGTAGTTCTTCGGCTCCCAGACGCGCCCCCCGGTGAGCACCATCCGCACCGGGGCGTCCTCGACGCGGTGGGTGGGGGGGATCCCCTCCTCCAGCGCGGTGAGGTACACGAAGGGCTTGAAGAGCGAGCCGGGCTGCCGCACCGCCTGCATGGCCCGGTCGAACTTGGAGTCGTCGTAGTCGCGCCCGCCCACCAGCGCCCGCACCTCGCCGGTGGTGGCGTCCATCAGGATCACGGCCCCCTGCAGGTACGGGGTGACGCCGTCCTCCGTGTCCCCCTTGGCCTCGGGGTAGGTGGGGTGCCGGTAGCTCCCGAACTGCCCCGCCTCGACGGCGTCGAGCTGCTTCGCGAGCTCCTCCTCGGCGGCGGCCTGTGCGCGGGGGTCGTAGGTGGTGTGGACGCGCAGCCCCGCGGTGTAGAAGCGGGGGCCCACGTGCCGCTCCAGCTCGCGCCGGACCCGGGCGGTGAAGTACGCGCCGCGCTCCGCCGCGCCGCCGCGCCTGGAGCGGGCCAGGCGGATGTCGCCGGCACGCGCCTCCTCGGCCTCTTCCGCGCTGATGTAGCCGGCCTTCGCCATCTCGCCGAGCACCAGGTCGCGCCGGGCGCGCGCCGCCTCCCGGTCCTCGCGGGGGTTGATCTGCGACGGGGCTTTGGGAAGCCCGCCCAGGACGGCGGCCTCGGCCACCGTCAGCTCCGAGGCGGACTTGCCGAAGTACTCCAGCGCCGCCGCCTCCACCCCGTAGGCGCCCTCGCCCAGGTAGATGTGGTTGAGGTACAGCTCCAGGATCTTGTCCTTGGGGAAGGCCCGCTCGATCTGCCGGGCGACGCGCACCTCCATCAGCTTGCGGCGGATGGAGCGCTCGCGGTACGGGAGGTGGTCGGGGAAGAGGTTGCGGGCGAGCTGCATGCTGATGGTGCTCCCGCCCTCGGCCACCCCGCCCGCCTTTACGTTGCTCACCAGCGCGCCACCGAGGCGCTTCCAGTCCACCCCGGAGTGCTCGAAGAAGCGGCGGTCCTCCACGGCCAGGAAGGCGCGCGGGACGTGCTCGGGGAGGGAGTCGAGCGGGACGATGCGGCGGTTCACGGTCGCCAGCGTGGCGAAGGGCTCGCCGTTGACGTCCAGCAGCTCGGAGCCCTCGGCCTGGAAGCGCTCCAGCTCCGACACCGGCGCGCACCCCCCGAAGCCGCAGGGGGCGAACCAGAGCCACGCGAACCCGACGACGGCGAGCACCCCCAGGGCCAGGAGGATCCTGCCGATCATTCGGCCGCGCCTCGGCCGGCGGTCCGACCCCGGGTGGTACTTCATCGGTTGCTTCGTTCCTGTTGGCTGGGTCTCTGCACGACGTCCTCGGGGCGCGGCACCCGCGGCTGCCCGGGGAAGACCGGCCGCCCCGGGAGGTGCGGCGTCGGGTCCACCATCCGGTCCGGGAGCTCCCGCGGCGCGTCGCAGCTCCCCTCGGGGGCGGAGCGCGCGGCGAAGAGGTCGGTGCCGCCGCCGCCCCACGGGCAGTCGTCGGTGAGCACGCGGCCTCCGCTCACGCGGCGATGCACCACCCCCGGGGGGCGGGGCCACTCGGCCGGGGGCTCGCGTCCCTCGTACGCGGTACGCACAACCCGGGCCCAGACCGGGACGGCGATTCCGCCGCCGGTGGCGCCGCGGACGATGTTGCGCGGGTTGTCGAGCCCCACCCACACCCCCGCCACGAGGTCCGGGGTGTAGCCCACGAACCACACGTCGGTGGCGTCGTTGGTGGTCCCGGTCTTCCCCGCGGCCGGGATCTCATACGACAGGTTCCCCACGGCGGGGTTGCGGGCGTTGTACCCGGTCCCCCGGTCCACCACCTCGCGGAGCATGTCGGTGAGGATCCACGACACCGCGGGGTCCATCGCCCGCTTCGGGTACAGCGGCGGCTCCCAGAGCAGCTTCCCCTGGTTGTCCTCCACCCGCATCACGTACTGGGGCTCCACCCGGAAGCCGCCGTTGGCGAAAGGGGCGTAGGCGGCGACCAGCTCCACCGGGTACACCCCGGCCGAGCCGATGTAGACGGAGGGATAGCCCGGGATGCGGGTGCTGATCCCGGTCCGCTTGGCGACGTCGCGCACCGACTCGATCCCCACCTCGCGCCCCAGGCGGATGGCGACCATGTTCTTGGAGTTGCGCAGCCCGGCCCGGAGGGTGGTGTACCCGCCGTACTTGCCGTCGTAGTTCTTGGGACTCCAGGTGGAGCCGTCGGACATGGCCAGCGAGAAGGGCGCATCGGAGACGCCGTAGTTGGGGTAGCGCCCCTTCTCCAGCGCCGCGGCGTACACGAACGGCTTGAAGGCGGATCCGGGTTGCCGCACCGCCTGGGTGGCGCGGTTGAACTGCGACTGCCCGAAGTCGCGCCCGCCCACCATGGCCCGGATGACGCCGGTGCCGGGATCCATCACCACCACGAGCCCCTGCAGGTACGGGGTGTGGGTGACCTCCTCGTCCTCCTCCAGGGCGGCGGTGAACTTCTCGTAGGTGGGGTGCGGGTACGGGCCGAACTTTCCGTTCTCGATCTCGCGGAGGTGCTCTTCGAGCGACTTCTCGGCCGCGGTCTGCAGCTTGGGGCTGATCCCGGTGTGGATCCGCAGCCCGCCGGTGTAGAGCAGCTCGCCGAACTGGTCTTCCAGCTGGTCGCGCACGCGCTCGACGAAGTACGGGGCGCGGATGGCGCCGCTGGGCGGGGCCAGCGCCAGGGGCTGCGCCTTCGCGGCCTCGGCCTGCTCCTCGGTGATGACCCCGTTGGAGGCCATGAAGTCGAGCACCAGGTTCCGCCGGCCGCGGGCGGGCTCCGGGTTGCGGCGGGGGTTGTAGTACGAGGGCGCCTTGGGGAGCGCGGCGAGCGTGGCCGCCTCCACGTAGTTCAGCCGCGACGCGGGCTTCCCGAAGTAGGTGCGGGAGGCCGCCTCGATCCCGTACGCGCCGGCGCCCAGGTAGATGGTGTTGAGGTACATCTCCAGGATGCGCTCCTTGGAGTACGACCCCTCCATGTCCAGCGCCAGCTTGATCTCCGCGACCTTGCGGCGGATCGTCTTCTCCCCCCGCGGGAGCTGCTGCGGGAAGAGGTTGCGGGCGAGCTGCATGGTGATGGTGCTCCCGCCCGGGCCGCCCCACCCCTTGATGATGTTGTCGCGCACGGCGGCGACCATGCGGACCGGGTCCACCCCCTCGTGCTCGAAGAAGCGCTGGTCCTCCACGGACACGAAGGCCATGGGGACGTAGCGGGGGAGGGTGCGGAGCGGGATGACGGTGCGCCGCTCGCGGTAGAACGTCCCTAGGAGCCCGCCCTCCGCGTCCAGCACCTGGCTGGCCTGCTGGGGGGCGAAGTCGGCGATCTGCTCGGCGGTGGGGCAGGTGCCCACGCACGCGCGGGTCCACGCGGCGGCCACCGCGCCGGTGCCGCACGAGGTGAGGCCGAGCACGGTGAAGGCGATGAGGAACTTCCGCTCCTGCCGGTTCCGCCAGGTGCCCGTCAGGCGCGTCCACGCCGAGCGCGCGTGTCCGCGCCACACGGCGGTGTTCAGGTTGGGCTTCACTCGCTTCGGCTCCAGGGTGTCGTGCTCGGTCTATCGGGAACGCGCCGGGGACGCGTACTATACCTTATAGATACTCGTCGCCGGGGGGCGGACGCTATGCCGGGGTTGTAAACGGTTCCGGCGGAAAGGGTTCCGCTGATGCTGCGTCTCGCGCGTGGGGTCGGCGGGGGGAGGCTCCTCCGGCGGTGCGAAACTCGCCCGGCCGCTTGGGTGACCGGGGTGACTGCGCGGGCTCACACAGACGCACCGCCTGCTGAGCCTCCCCCCGCCTCCCGGGCGGCCTCTCGAAACGCGAACGACGACTGCGCTTCAGGATGAATCCAGACGACGATCGGACCCTGCTGTGGGAGGGCGGGCCGCCGCACCCCCATCCCCATCCGCCCGCGAAGCGCTCGGGGAGGATCCGGCGCGTCCTCGTCAGGGCGGGGAAGGTGGTGCTCGGCGTCCTGGCAGCCTACTACGTGCTGGCCGTGCTCCTGCTGGTGGTGTACCGCTTCGTCCAGCCGCCCACCACGGGTGTCCAGCTCGAACGGAGGATCGAGGCGCTGGTCGCGGGGGAGGAGTACGAGAAGCGGCGGGAGATCGTCGCGTACGACGAGCTGCCGCGGCACGTGCCGCGGGCGGTGGTCGCCGCGGAGGACGGGCGCTTCTGGGACCACTTCGGCTTCGACCTGGACGCCATGCGCGAGGCCGGCAGGGAGGCGGTGGAGCGGGGGCGCGTGCGCGGCGCGTCCACCATCACGCAGCAGCTCATGAAGAACCTGTTCGGCTGCACCTGCCGCAACCCCGTCCGCAAGGTGTACGACCTGGCGCTCACGCCGGCTGCGGAGCTGATCCTGGGGAAGGAGCGGATCCTCGAGCTGTACCTCAACAACGTGGAGTGGGGCGAGGGGGTCTTCGGCGTGGAGGCGGCGGCGAGGCACCACTACGACACCAGCGCGGAGAAGCTTTCCCGGACGCAGGCCGCGGGGCTCGCCGCGCTCCTCCCCAACCCGCTGCGGCGCACGCCGGAGAACACGGGCCAGTACCGTCGGGAGATCCTGCGGCGGATGCGGCACAGGGGGTGGTGACGAGCGTCCCCGGCCGCCTGCTCCGGGGACGCTTCGCCGTCTCGGCTACCTCCTTCCCTCCGCCGCGCCGTGAATCGGCGGCGAGGCCGGCCCGATCCCGTCCGGGTCGAAGTGCGCGCGTCCCCGCAGGATCCGGGCGAAGGACCAGCCCACCAGCCCCAGGACGAAGCTCCAGCTCAGGAGCATGAACGCCAGCGCACCGCCGCTCATCGCCTCACCTCCGCTGCCGCCGCGGGCTCGCCGAGCGGGGTGTCCTCGATCACCCGGAAGCCCGCCCGCTCGTCGTAGCCGTTGCGCTTCCAGGCCAGGCGGATCATCACCAGGAAGAACACCGCCACGGCCAGGATCAGCGCGCGGGAGAAGTGCACGTACGGCTCCGATCCCGGGATGATGGGGCCGCCCGCCGCGCGCCCGCCGTCCAGGCGGAGGATGGGGAGCGCCTCCGTGACCGTCCACCACGCCAGGAGGACGAGCAGGTAGAGCGGGGTCACGAACGTCATGACGAACTTGAAGACCGCGGGGATGCGGATGTCCGCGCCCTGGTGCAGCGACCGCCAGGCGTTCTCCGGCCGGAAGACCCACATGAAGAGGATCACCTCGATCGTCGCCATGACGGTGAGCCCGAAGGTGCCGGCCCAGTAGTCCCACTCCCAGAGGAACTGGTACTCGAAGAGGAAGAGGGTCAGCAGCCCGAAGGCCAGCGTGACCGCGCCGATGCACCAGGCCACCGTCTCGCGCCGGTAGCCGAACTCCTCCCGGAAGAAGGCCACGATGGGCGTTCCCATCGCCACGGAGGAGGTGATTCCTGCGAAGAAGAGGAGGGCGAACCACAGGGCGCCCAGGAGCTGCCCCATGGGCATCTGCTGGAACACCAGCGGCATGGCCACGAAGCCCACGTTGTACGAGCCGGACTGCGCCACCGCCATGGCGCCGCTCACCCCGAAGAAGACGACCGCCGCGGGGATGGCGATGGAGCCGCCGAGCACCACCTCCGCCGTCTCGTTGGTGGCCGCGGTGGCGATCCCGGAGAGGGCGATGTCGTCCTTGGTGGAGAGGTAGGAGGCGTAGGTCTGCAGCGTCCCCATCCCCACCGACAGCGTGAAGAAGATCTGCCCGGCCGAGGCGAGCCAGATCGTCGCGTCGCCCAGGCGCGAGAAGTCGGGAGTGTAGATGAACTGGAACCCGCTCACCGCCGTGGAGCCGTCCGGCCCCGGCGGGAGGAAGAAGACGCGCACCGCCAGGACCACGGCGAAGAGGAAGAGGACTGGCATCCCCACCTTCGCGAGCCTCTCGATCCCCCGGGAGATCCCCCGCGAAAGGACGTAGACAGTGATGAACAGGCTGGCGAAGTAGAAGGCGAAGGGCGTCCAGGCGTCGTGCGCGCTCCCGTCCCGGATCACCTGGTAGGAGCGGAGGTACCCGGCCATGGCCTCCTGCGTGTCGAGCCCCTGGTAGGCGCCGGTGAGCGAGAAGAAGGTGAAGGCCAGCGTCCAGCTGATGATGACCACGTACGAGGTCATCACCACGAAGGGGATCACCAGCCCCACGACCCCCAGGTACTTGGCCGCGGGGTGGTGCCAGACGGCGGAGAACATCCCGGGGATGTGCCCCTTGCGGTAGCGCCCGCCGTTGCGCCCGATCCCCCATTCGATCCACATGAGCGGGATCCCCAGGAGGAGGAAGGCGATGAAGTAGGTGATCATGAACGACCCGCCGCCGTTGGCGGCGGCGAGCCCGGGGAAGCGGAGGAAGTTCCCGAGCCCCACGGCGTTCCCGGCCATGGCGAGGATCAGCCCGATGCGGGATCCCCAGGCCTCGTTGGAGCTCCGTACGACGGTGTCCGCCGGTGCGGCGGGTTGTGCGGCGATGTCCGTGGGCATTGCGCTCTCCTGGAATGCGG
>DASYWD010000184.1 GCA_035936415.1 Longimicrobiaceae bacterium | reverse complement strand
GCTCGCGCCGGATCCCGGAGTAGCTGCGCGCCTCCCGCTCGATATACCGGCGGATGCTCTCGATGGGAATGAACTCGTCCGCCGCGTCCAGCAGCTCGTCGCTGGCGCGGTAGCGGGCGTTCCGGAAGGCCTCCTCCGCCTGGGTGGAGACCACCGCCACCCGCACGCCGCGCTCCGCCACCGCGTCCACCAGCGGGACGAAGTCCCCGTCGCCCGAGACCAGCACGATGCGGTCCACCTTGTCGGCCAGCGTGAGCATGTCGATGGCCAGCTCCAGGTCCAGGTCCGCCTTCATCCGCGGCGGCCGGTCCGGGTCCTCCTCGTCCGGCGACATCACCCGCACCGGCTTGCGGACCACCCGGTAGCCGTTGCGGTTCAGGAAGCGCCAGAAGGCCCGCTCGCCGTCGCGCTGCTGCTCCATCTCGCGCTGCTTCGTCTGCGGGTCCGGCGTGTTGGTGAGGCGGACGTAGCGGGCGATGGCGGAGTCCTCCCACTCGCCGGTGTAGAAGTAGGCCCGCACCAGGATGGCGCCCTCGGAGAAGTACCGCAGCAGCTTGCTGTAGTCCACCCGCAGCCCGAACGACTCGTAGGTGGCGTAGCGGAAGTTCCAGCCGTCGATGAAGACGGCGACCCGCTGGTACGGCGCGCCCCCGGCGGGCCCCTGTTGTTGCGTCACTCTGTCCGTCCTCGGTTGGGTCTACGTGTCCTGGCCGCCGGCACCGAGCCTCCGCTCCGCCTCGTGCAGCGCGTTCCAGGCGAGCATCGCGCAGCGCACGCGAACGGGGAACTTGGCGACCCCGGCCAGGGCGCGCAAATCCCCCAGGGCGCGGTCCTTGGCCGCCTCGGGATCGCCGTGGAGCATCTCCTTGAAGCGCTCCGCCAGCGCGTCCGCTTCCACGAGCGACCTTCCGGCCACGAGCTGGGCCATCATCGACGCGGCGGCCTGCGAGATGGAGCACCCCTGCCCCGCGAAGCGCACCTCCTCCACCGTCCCGTCGCGGACGCGGAGCTGCAGCACGATCTCGTCGCCGCAGGTGGGGTTGTTCATCCGGACCTCCACGTCCGGCGACTCCATCTCGCCGCGATGCCTGGGGCGGCGGTAGTGGTCCAGGATCAGCTCCTGGTAGAGGGCGCCGAGCGCGGGTGTGCTCTTGTCGGTCATGATTCTGGATGGACTGCATGGTTTGGCCCCCTCCCCCGGCCCCTCCCCCGCAAGCGGGAGAGGGGAGCACGACTACGGCAACCGCGACCGCAGTTCGGCACCCTCGCGGAGTGACAGGGAGGGGGCGGGGGTGGTCGGAGGAAGAAGTGGATGTCTGAGCGAAGCGAGTTCACTTCTTCCGGAGACTACCCCCGCCCCCGACCGCCCGCGCAGATGAGTTACGGCCCCGCCGTTCAGTACCCGAACAGGCTCCGCGCGTGCTGCAGCCCCTCCACCAGCCGATCCACGTCGGCCCGGGTGTTGTACAGGTAGAACGACGCGCGCGCGGTGGACGAGAGCCCCAGGCGGCGCATCAGCGGCTGGGCGCAGTGGTGGCCGGCGCGAATGGCGATCCCCTGCGCGTCCAGGATGGTGGCCAGGTCGTGCGGGTGCACGTCCGCCAGGGTGAACGACACCAGCCCGGAGCGCTCCGCCGGGTCCTGCGGGCCGTAGAGCACCAGGTCCGGGACCTCCGCCATGCGCTCCAGCGCGTAGGCCAGCAGCGCGCGCTCGTGGGCCAGGATCGCCTCCCGGCCGATCCCGGCCAGGAAGTCCACCGCGGCCGCCATCCCCACCGCCCCGGCTACGTTCGGCGTCCCCGCCTCGAACTTGCTCGGGAGCGGGGCGAAGGTGCAGCGCTCCAGCTCCACCACGTCGATCATGTCGCCGCCGCCGTGGAACGGGGGCATCGCCTCCAGCACCTCGCGCCTCCCCCACAGGCCGCCGATCCCGGTGGGGCCGCACATCTTGTGGCCGGAGAAGGCGTAGAAGTCCGCCCCCAGCGAGGGGACGTCCACCGGGAGGTGCGGGGCGGACTGCGCGCCGTCCACCACCACCAGGGCGCCCACGGCGTGCGCGCGCTCCGCGATCTGCCGCACGGGGTTCACCGTCCCCAGCGCGTTGGAGACGTGGCCGAGGGAGACCAGCTTCGTCCGCTCCGTCAGCAGGTCGCCCAGCGCGGTGAGGTCCAGCCGCCCCTGGTCGTCGACGTCCAGGAAGCGGAGCCGCGCCCCGGTCCGCTGCGCCAGGAGCTGCCAGGGGACCAGGTTGGAGTGGTGCTCCAGCACGGTGAGGAGGATCTCGTCGCCCGCGCGCAGGTGGGCTGACCCCCAGGCCCAGGCCACCAGGTTCAGCGCCTCCGTGGCCCCGCGCGTCCAGATCAGCTCCGCGGTGTCGGCGATCCCGAAGAAGCCCGCCACGCGCAGCCGCGCGTCCTCGTAGGCCTCCGTGGCCCGGTTGGAGAGCTCGTGCAGCCCCCGGTGCACGTTGGCGTTGTCGCGCCGGTAGAAGCGGTCCATCGCCTCCAGCACCGCGCGCGGCTTCTGCGTGGAGGCGGCGTTGTCCAGGTACACCAGGGGGTGGCCGTTCACCTCCTGGTCCAGGATGGGGAACTCCGCCCGGACCCGCTCCACGTCGAAGGAGGTGGAGGGGGCGACGGCGGCGTCCTCCCGGTCGGCGACTGTAGGTGCGCTCATCTGGTCACGTTGAAAAAAGGCGCGGAGCCCGGCCCGCCTCGCGTACGGGTCCGGCGGCTCCGCGCCTGGAGGTTCACTCGGGCCGGAGCCCCTCGTCTACGCCGACACGTCGACGTAGACCGCGTCGTCCTCGACCCTGCACGGGTACACCGGGATGGGGCGCGTGGCGGGGAGGGACTTCGCCTCGCCGGTGCGGATGTCGAACTGCGCCCCGTGCCACTCGCAGGCGATGGTGCAGTCGTCCGTGTCCAGCTCCCCGTTGGAGAGCGGGAACTCGCGGTGCGAGCACCGGTCCGCGAAGGCGTACACCGTCCCCTCCACGTTGGCGAGGCAGACCCGGACGCCCTCCGCCTCGACGCCCACCACCTCCCCCTCCGGCACCTCCTTCAGCGCGGCCACCCTGACGAACGCCACCGTCAGATCCCCCGGGCGCCGATCTTCCGCTCCACGGCGCGGACCAGCTCCTCGCGGACCTCGTCCAGGGGGAGCTGCACCAGCACCTCGCCGAAGAAGCCGAACACCACCAGCCGCACCGCCTGGGCCTTGGGGATCCCGCGGCTCAGGAGGTAGAAGATCTCCTCCTCGTCCAGCTGCCCGACGGTGGCGGCGTGCGAGCAGCGTACGTCGTCCGCCTGGATCTCCAGGTTGGGGAGCGAGTCCGCCCGGGCCTCGCCGCTGAGGATCAGGTTGCGGTTGGTCTGGTAGGCGTCGGTGCGCTGCGCCTTGGGGTGCACCCGGATCAGGCCGCGGAACACCGAGCGCCCCCGCTCCATCAGCGCGCCCTTGTAGAGCAGGTTGCTGGAGGCGTGCGGGGCCACGTGGTCCTGCAGCGTCTGGTGGTCAAAGTGCTGCGAGCGGTCGGCGATGTAGAGGCCCAGCAGGTCCACGTGCGACCCGGGCCGGGTGAGCCGGCAGCGGACGTCGCTGCGCGACAGGTCGCCGCCCAGCGCGAGCGCCAGCGTGGTGGCCCGCGCATCGCGCCCCGCCACCACCCGCTCCGTGGACAGGTTCACCACCCCCGCGCCCCACCGCTGCACCGCCACGTAGTTGACCTTCGCCCCCTCCTCCGCGAACACCTCCACCGTGGAGAGCGCGAAGGTCTGCCGGTCGAAGTCCGGCGAGAGCGCCTCGTCCACCAGCGACAGCTCCGCGCCCTGCTCGGCCACCACCAGCACGCGCGGGAACACGGAGCTCCCCGCCTCCGAGATCCAGCGGTAGGAGCGGAAGGGCGCCTCCACCCGCACGTCCCGGGGCACGTACAGGAAGAGCCCGCCGGTCCAGAACGCGGCGTTCAGCGCCGCGAACTTGCCGTCCTCCACCGTCACCGCGGTGCCCAGGTAGCGGCGCACCAGCTCCGGGTGCTCGCGGACCGCGGCCTCCAGCGAGGTGAACACCACCCCCTGCGCGCGCAGCTCCTCCGGCAGCTCGCGCAGCGTCACGGAAGCGTCCGCCTGCACCAGGCGCCCGGCGACGGCGCCCGCCTCCGCCATGGCGGCGCGCAGCCCCTCCGGGAGCTCCTCCGCCGAGGCCGCCGGGCGGACCTCGTCCGCCAGGGCGAGCCCCTCCAGCTTCAGCACGGAGCCGATGTCCGTGTACCGCCAGTCCTCGCTGCGGGTGCTCGGCATCGGCGCGTCGGCGAAGGCGTCGTGCCCCGCGAGACGCGCCTCCTGGAGCCACTCCGGCTCCGTCTTCCGGGCCGAGAGGATCTTCACCTCGTCACGGGTGAAGACGCCGGTCGGCTCGGTTGCGATCCCTGTATCTGCCACGGAATGGTCTCTGGTCTGTCGTTGGTGCCAGCGAAAGAGCGAACAGGGAGCAGGAGCGGCCTGCGGACGGCGAAGCGCCTGCGGGCCGGTTCCTGCTCCCTCTCCGTTGTCCCCTATCCGACGGAGCCTTCCATCTCGAGCTCGATCAGGCGATTGAGCTCCACCGCGTACTCCAGCGGGAGCTCCTTGGCGATGGGCTCGATGAAGCCGCGCACCACCATGGTGGCCGCCTCGTCCTCCGAAAGGCCGCGGCTCATGAGGTAGAAGAGCTGCTCGTCGCCGATCTTGGAGACGGTGGCCTCGTGGCCGATGGAGGCGTGCTCCTCCTCGATCTCGATGTACGGGTAGGTGTCGGTGCGCGCCTCCTCGTCCAGCAGGAGCGCGTCGCACTCCACGTTGCTCCGCACGTGGTGCGCGCCCTTGTCCACCTTGAGCAGCCCCCGGTACGAGCTGCGCCCCGACCCCCGGGAGATCGACTTGGAGACGATCCGCGACGAGGTGTTCGGCGCCATGTGGACCACCTTGCCGCCCGCGTCCTGGTGCTGGCCGGGGCCGGCGTAGGCGATGCTGAGGATCTCGCCGCGCGCGCCCTCGCCCATCAGGTAGCAGGACGGGTACTTCATGGTGAGCTTGGAGCCCAGGTTCCCGTCCACCCACTCCATGGTGGCGTGGGCGCCCACCCGGGCGCGCTGCGTCACCAGGTTGTACACGTTGTGCGACCAGTTCTGGATCGTCGTGTACCGGCAGCGGGCGTTGTCCTTGACGATGATCTCGATGACGCCCGAGTGGAACGAGTCCTGGGAGTACGTGGGGGCGGTGCACCCCTCGATGTACTGGACCTCGGCCCCCTCCTCCACGATGATCAGCGTGCGCTCGAACTGCCCCATGCTCTCCGCGTTGATGCGGAAGTACGCCTGGAGCGGCATGTCGAGCTTCACCCCCTTGGGGATGTAGACGAACGACCCGCCGGACCACGTCGCCGTGTTCACCGCGGCGAACAGGTTGTCCCGGTACGGGACCACCGTGCCGAAGTGCTCGCGGACGATGTCCTCGTGCTCACGGAGCCCGTCGTCCATCCCCTTGAAGATGACGCCGGCCTTCTCCCACTCCTCGCGGAGCGAGTGGTACACCACCTCGGACTCGTACTGGGCGCCGGCGCCGGCCAGGAACTTCCGCTCCTGCTCCGGGATACCCAGCCGCTCGAAGGTGTTCTTGATGTCCTCCGGGACCTCGTCCCACGTCCGGCCCACCTTCTCGGAGGGGCGGATGTAGAAGTAGATCTTGTCGAAGTCCAGCCCCGAAAGGTCGCCGCCCCAGGTGGGCCAGGGCCGCGACTGGGCGTGCTTGAGCGCCTTGAGGCGCGTCTTCAGCATCCACTCGGGCTCCCCCTTCTGGCGGGAGATCTCGCGGACGATCTCCTCGTCGAGCCCCTTGCGGGACTTGTAGAGGTACTTTTCCGGGTCGCTGAACCCGAACTTGTATTCGTCGAGCCCGATCTGGGCGACGGCTTCGTTCTGCGGCATGTCCTTCCTCCCGTGAACCAGTGCGAAGTGCGGGGTGCGAAGTGCGCCCCACTCCGCACTGCAGAGCTCACCTCATGTGTTCAGACTACCGCGGTGGCGCCGCGGACCCAGTCGTAGCCACGCTCCTCCAGCTCCAGCGCCAGCTCGGCTCCGCCGGAGCGGATGATGCGCCCGTCCACCATCACGTGCACCCGGTCGGGGGTGATGTAGTTGAGCATCCGCTGGTAGTGCGTGATCAGGAGCACCGTCATCCCCGGGTTCTGCTCCTTGATCCGGTTGATCCCGGCGGTGACGACCTTGAGCGCGTCGATGTCCAGCCCGGAGTCGGTCTCGTCCATGACGGCCAGCTCCGGCTCCAGCATGGCGAGCTGCAGGATCTCGTTGCGCTTCTTCTCGCCGCCCGAGAACCCCTCGTTCACGGAGCGCAGCGCGAAGGCCGGGTCCATCTCCAGCATCTCCATCTTCCCTTCCAGCTCGTCCTGGAAGTCGAAGATGTCCACCTCTTCGCCGCGCTTGGCGTTCAGCGCCGTGCGCATGAAGTTGGCGACCGAGACGCCCGGGATCTCCACCGGGTACTGGAAGGCCAGGAAGACGCCGGCGCGGGCGCGCTCGTCCGGCTCCATGTCCAGGACGCTCTCGCCGCGGAACAGGATGTCGCCGTCGGTGACCTCGTAGGCCGGGTGGCCGGAGATCACCTTGGAGAGGGTGCTCTTCCCGGAGCCGTTGGGCCCCATGATGGCGTGGATCTCCCCGGCGTTCAGCTCCAGGTCGACGCCCTTCAGGATCTCCGTCCCCTCCTCCGCGATCTCCGCGTGCAGGTTGACGATCTTCAGCAGCGGCTCGGACATGCTTCCTCTTCTCCCGTGGACCGTACCCCGGCGACGCCGGGGGCGAGTTATGTCGTTGCTACACCGGACGTTATAATTCGGTCGCCCGGAGCCCGATCAGTTTTGGAGAATGATTCTTCTTATCAACTCTGCAACGTAGACCGCGCCCCGGCCCGTGTCAAGACTGGCGCGGGCCGGGCAAAATGGACGCGGGGTGCGTGCCGCCCCGGGCCGGCTGGCCCACGGGTTGCACCGTGCGCCCGTGGTGGGGCGTCCTGGCCCGGTGCCCGCCCGGGGGCACACGCTGCCCCGCGAACACTCTGCGCCGAGGTCCCGTCGTGAGCACGAACGAGATCGCTCTCCAGCCCCCGCAGCCCTCCGGCTCCCCCCGCACCGTGCTGGTGCTGGGCGGGGGCGGGATGAAGGGGATCGCGCACATCGGCGTCTGGAAGGCGCTGGAGGAGGCGGGGGTCCGTCCGGACGCCATCATGGGGACCAGCATCGGGGCGCTGATCGGCGCCGCGATCGCGGGGGGCTACGGGTGGCGCGAGCTGGCGGAGATCGCCCGCAAGCTCACCAAGGACGACATCGTCGCCATCAACCGGCGGGCGGTGTTCTTCGGCGGGGTGCGCGAGGACGCCGTCTTCGTGGGCGACCACTTCCGGAAGTACATCGAGAGCATCCTCCCGACCAGCTCGTTCGCGGAGATGAAGCACCCCTTCCGCCTGAACACCGTGTCGCTGGTTTCCGGCGAGGAGGTCTGGTTCGGGACGGGGTGCCGGCAGGACCTGTCGGTGGCGGACGCGGTGTACGCCTCCTGCGCGCTCCCCATCTACTTCCCGCCCTGCAGGACCGGGGACGGCGACTACCTGGTGGACGGGGGGGTGCTGGACGTGTTCCCGGTTCGCAAGGCGGAGGCCTGGGGGGCGGAGCGGATCATCGGGGTGGACGTGGGGTCGGAGTTCCTCCCCCCGGCGGACGACTTCTTCGACCGGGGGATGATCGCCATCCACGACCGGGTTCTCAACCTGAACCTGCGCGACCAGCGCTCCCGGTGCCTGGACGGGTACGACGGCCCCCCGCTCCTGTACGTCCGCCCGCTCGTGGGGCACCTGGGCGGCTGGGACTTCGACCGCACGCAGTTCTTCCTGGAGGAGGGCTACCGCGCCACCCGCCAGGCGCTGAAGGAGCAGGAAGCCGCGTAGGCTGCATCGCGTCGGGTCGGCAGGGGAGCGGGACGCAGAAACAGCAGGGGCTCACGCAGGGGAAGCAGAGGAAACAGGGGACTGCTCCTGCTTTTCCTCTGCTTCCCCTGCTTCCTCTGCGTGCCTCCCGCCGTTCCGCACTCCCCTACCGCAGATCCTTGCGAGGGACGCAAGCGGCACGGGGTCGCTCCGGGTCGGGGTCGGCGAAGGGCGTCCGGCGGCGCGCGGGCGTCAGGTCACGGGCGCGGGCGAGTCGACCGGGGGCGAGGGGGTGACAGCCGGGGCGTTCCGCCCGGCGGGGTCCATCGCGGCGAAGTAGCGGGTGTAGATGAGCATCAGCCGCTGCGTGGACTCCGGCTCGGCGCGGGAGAGCAGGGTGACGATCTCGTCGCGCTGCGCCAGGATGGCGCTCAGCTCCCGGCGCCGCACCGGGTCCTCCACCTGTCCCATGCTCGCCTGCAGCTCCGTGAAGAAGCCGGTCATGAGCTGCCGCGATCGCTCGTAGTTGCTGCGCAGCGACTCCGCGAGGGCCGCCCCCAGCACCCCCTCCATCCGCGCGAAGTGCAGGTCCCGCCGCACCGCTTCCATCTCCGCCGCGAGGGCCCGCGCCCGCGTCCGCTGCGGGAAGAACCCCGCCGAGAACGCGACGGCGAGTGCGACGAGCGCGGCCACGGCCGCGGCGATCATCTGGTTTCGCGACATCCGCGAGGGCTCCTGTGGCATGGGGTCGGGAAGAACGGCGCCGGGCAAGGGGCATACTACCACCCGCACTAGAAGCCGCGAAAGTGCGCCCGGCCCTTGCCCGCCCCGCCCGCTGCCTCCAACATGCGCCGCCGTATCGCACTTCGCACTCCCGCACTCTCGCACTCTCGCACTCCCTCACCCATGCCCCTCGTCCTCGGAGTCGTCGACCAGTCGCCCGTCCGCAACGGAGGCACCGCCGCGGACGCGCTCCGCGAAACGCTGGAGCTGGCGCGCGCGGCGGAGCGGCTCGGCTACGCGCGCTACTGGCTGGCGGAGCACCACAGCACCAACTCGTTCGCGGGCTCCGCGCCGGAGGTGCTGATCCCCATGGTGGCCTCGGCCACGCGCACGATCCGGGTGGGCTCCGGGGGCGTGCTCCTGCCGCACTACTCGCCGCTCAAGGTGGCGGAGCAGTTCCGCGTGCTGGAGACGCTCTTCCCCGGCCGGATCGACCTGGGGATGGGGCGGGCGCCGGGGGGCGACCCGCTCACCGCGGGCGCGCTGCGGTACGGCCGCTCCGTCCCGGTGGAGGCGTTCCCGCAGCAGGTGGAGGAGCTGGCGCGCTGGCTGGCCAACGAGGACTTCCCGCGCGACCACCCGTGGCGGCGCGTCCGGGCGATGCCGCGGGGCCCGGGTGTGCCGGAGCTGTGGATCCTGGGCTCCGGCGGGGAGGGCGCCCGGCACGCCGCGGAGCTGGGGTGCGCCTACTCGTTCGCGCAGTTCATCAGCGGCGAGGACGGCGCGGCGGCGGTGCGGGGATACCGGGAGCGCTTCCGCCCCTCGGCGCGGCTGGCGGAGCCGCGGGCGAGCGTGGCCGTGGGCGTGGTGTGCGCCGAGACGCGGGAGGAGGCGCACCGGCTCTCCGCGAGCATGGAGGCGTGGCGGCGCCGGATCATGCGCGGCTACGACCGGGGGATCCCCTCGCCGGAGGACGCGCTGGCGGAGCTCGGAGCGGGGTGGTCCCCGCCCCCGCCGGAGCTGCCCGGGGCGCGGACGATCGCCGGCGACCCGGCCACGGTGCGGGACGCGATCCTCGGCACGGCGGAGCGCTACGGGGTGGAGGAGGTCATGGTGGTCACCGTCACGCACGACTTCGGCGCGCGGCTGCGCTCGCACGAGCTGGTGGCGGAGGCGATGGAGCTGCGGGGGCGCTGAGCGGCGCCGGTCCATCTGCACCCGGGGGACGGATTTTGCATCCCACCCGGGGCCGACGACCCGATCCTGGAGGAGAGCGCATGAAACCAGCGGAGCTGAGCCACGAGCTGCGGACCGGAGATGGAGAGCACCTTCGCGCCCGCCGGAGGGTGCTCGGGCTCGCCCTCGGGGCGGCGGGCTGCATGGGCGTGATCTCGCTCTACCAGATGGGGATCGTCCGCCACCTCCCGGAGCCGCCGATCCCCCGGCTCAACGCCGACAAGGTGGACGCCTCGTCGGAAGCCTACGCGCACCTGAACGCACCGGACGCCGTGCTGGGCTTCGCCAGCTACGCGGCCACGATGGTGCTTGCGGCGACGGGTGGGACGGACCGGGTGCAGACGATGCCGTGGATCCCGCTCGCCATGGCGGGGAAGGTCATGGGCGACGCGCTGCAGGCGGGGCGCCTGACGGTGGACCAGTGGACGAAGCACCGGACCTTCTGCGGCTGGTGCCTGGTGGCGGCGGGACTGACCTTCGCCACCGTGCCGGCCGTGCTGCCGGAAGCCCGCGCTGCCTGGCGCCAGGTGCGGAGCCGCTGATCGGGAGGGGATTCGCGCGGGGCGGCGAGCGCCCCCCGGATCCGCCGGCTTCGAGGGTGTGTGCCTAGCCATCGTGCGCATCCGCTGGCGGAGCAGGACGCTGTCTCGACTCCAGGCGCGAGAGCAGGCTTTCGGGCCTCCGCCCGTGGAGGACCACCGCATCCGACAGCATCTCTCGCCAGAACGGGTCGTCGGTCCGCGCGAGCCGCAGGACGTCCGTGCCGCTGACCGGCACGACGGAAATCGTCACACGGTGCTCCCGTTCCACACCCGCCAGCTCCTCCCGGAACGTGTCGGCGGCCCGTTCCGCGGCCCCGTCCTCGTCCACGACCAGCAGGAGGTCCAGGTCGCTGCCGGCCCGATCTTCGCCTCGGGCCACACTTCCGAAGACCCAGACCGCCAGCGGAGGAGGATCGAGTTGTCGTGCCGCTCGCGCGATACGGTCGTAAAGGGCGCTGATGCGCTGATCCTCTGCACGGAAGAGCTGGATCAACATCGCCGCGACCGGGTGGCTGGCGTCGAGCTGGTAGGCGGCTGCACGTCCCTGCCCGTAGACCCTGAGCAGGTCCGCCCGGCCGAGGACGCGGAGCACGTTGCGAACGGACTGGTCGGTCACGCCGGTTCGCCGGGCCAGCAGCGTGGTCGTGAGCTCCCCACCATGAAGAGCGAGCTCGCGCAGCACCCGCACGGAGGCGTCGGTCCCGAGCAGGGTCGAGACCGGGTAGCGGAGAAATCCTTGTGGGGATGTGCGCACGAGGCGAGCCGCGCTGGGGGTCCGAATAGCCGACATGTCCCAAATACATTTTGGATATCCAAAATGTATCACCCACAAGAATGGCACGCAAACGCCGGGTCAGGTCAACACGCCGGCAATGCGCGAAGGGCGCCCCAACGGGACGCCCCTCCACTTCCGACGCGCTCTCACGGCCTGCTATGCGCCCAGCCGCTCCTCCAGCAGCCCGCGCACCACCTCGGGGTTCGCCTTCCCCCCGCTCTTCCGCATCACCTGGCCGACGAAGAAGCCCAGCAGCCCGGTCTTCCCGCCGCGGTACTCCTCCACCTTCCCCGCGTGGGCGGCCAGCACCTCGTCCACGGCGGGAGCCAGCGCGGCGGCATCGCTCACCTGGCGCAGCCCGCGCTGCTCCACCACCAGGGCCGGATCGGCGCCGGTCTTCGCCATCTCCGCCAGCACCGTCTTCCCCGCGCTGCTGGAGATGGTCCCGTCGTCGACCAGCGCGATCAGCACGCGCAGCTCCGGCGGGCCGAAGGCGATCTCGTTGATCCCGTGCTCCTTGAGTACCCAGAGCAGGTCGTTGACGATCCAGTTGGCCGCGCTGCGGGCGTCCGCGCCGGCGCGCACCGTTCCCTCCAGCAGCTCCGCGAAGGCGACGCTCCGGGTCAGCACGTCCGCGTCCTCGGGGGAGAGCCCCAGCTCGTCCACGAAGCGCGCGCGCATCGCCTCCAGCTCCGGCGAGCGCGCCGCCTCGGCGGGGGCGGGAGACTTCGTCTTCGCGCGGTCCTCCCCGGCCGCGGCGGGCTCCTTCCGCGCCTCCCGCTTCCGCTCGCCGCGCGCGGGCGCCTCCGGCTGCGGCGCGGCGGCCGCCTGCTTCGCCCAGGTGTCCCGCAGCGTCACCGTGCGGTTGAAGACCAGCGCGCCCGGCCGGGAGTCCACCGGGTCGCTGACGAAGTAGCCCAGCCGCTCGAACTGGTAGCGGCTCCCCGGTGGGTCGTCGCCCACGCCGGGCTCCACGCGGGCGCCCCGCACCGTCACCAGAGACTCGGGGTTCAGGTACTCCTTGAAGTCGGCCGGCCCGGCGTCCGGGTCCGGCACGCTGAAGAGGCGGTCGTAGAGCCGCACCTCGCAGGGGAGGGCGTGCGCCGCGGACACCCAGTGGATCGTCCCCTTCACGGTGCGACCGTCCGGGGCGCTGCCGCCGCGGGTGGCCGGGTCGTAGGTGCAGCGCAGCTCCACCACCTCGCCGTGCTCGTCCTTCACCACCTCGTCGCAGCGAATGAAGTAGGCGTAGCGGAGCCGCACCTCGCGCCCCGGGGCCAGGCGGTGGTACCCCTTCGGCGGGTCCTCCATGAAGTCGTCGCGCTCGATGTACAGCTCGCGCGAGAAGGGGAGCTCCCGGCTCCCCTCCTTCGGGACGTCGTGCGGCCAGAAGGGCGCGTCCAGCGCCTCCGTCTCCCCCTCGGGATAGTTGGTGAGGGTGACCTTCAGCGGGCGCAGCACGCACAGCACCCGCGGGGCACGCTGGTTCAGGTCGTCGCGGACGGCGAACTCCAGCTTGCCGACGTCCACCCGGCTCTCCGTCTTCGCCACGCCGCTCCGCTCCCAGAAGGCGCGGATGGCCTCGGGGGTGACGCCCCGGCGCCGCAGCCCGGCCAGCGTGGGGAGCCGCGGGTCGTCCCACCCGCTCACGAAGCCGCCGCTCACCAGCTCCAGCAGCTTCCGCTTGCTCATCACCGTGTAGTCCAGGTTCCCGCGCGCGAACTCGTACTGGCGCGGGCGCGCCGGCTCCCCGCCCCCGGCGCGCACGAAGTCCCGCCACCCGTCCACCACCCAGTCGTAGAGCGGGCGGTTGTTCTCGAACTCCAGGGTGCAGATGGAGTGCGTGATCCCCTCGATGGCGTCCTCGATGGGGTGCGCGTAGTCGTAGAGCGGGTACAGGCACCAGCGGTCGCCGGTGCGGTAGTGGTGCGCGTGGCGGATGCGGTAGAGCACCGGGTCGCGCAGGAGCATGTTGGGCGAGGCCAGGTCGATCCTGCCCCGGAGCACGTGCTCGCCGTCCCGGAACTCCCCGGCCTTCATGCGGCGGAGGAGGTCCAGGTTCTCGGCCACGCTCCGGTCCCGGAAGCGGCTCGGACGGCCCGGCTCGGTGACGGTGCCGCGCAGCTCGCGGATCTCCTCCTCGCTGGAGCTGTCCACGTACGCCCGGCCCTGCTCCACCAGGAACTCGGCCAGGGCGTACATCCGGTCGAAGTAGTCCGAGGCGTAGTACAGGTGCTCGCCCCAGTCGAAGCCCAGCCACCGCACCGTGTCGATGATGGACTCCACGTAGTGGACGTCCTCCGTCTCCGGGTTGGTGTCGTCGAAGCGCAGGTGGCAGCGCCCCCCCGTCTCGGCCGCGATGCCGAAGTTCAGGGCGATGGACTTGGCGTGGCCGATGTGCAGGTAGCCGTTGGGCTCGGGCGGGAAGCGGGTGACGATGGTGTCGTGCTTCCCCGCCCGCCGGTCCTCGGCGACGATGGCGCGGATGAAGTCCAGCCCCGCGCTCGGGGGGGCGGCATTGTCGGCCTGGGTCGGGGTCTTCACGGCGAATCTGCGGAACGCGTGGGTCGAAGGACCGCGCGGCCGCCTTCGGGCTGCGCCGTCCAGAGGCTGACAACTTACTGCCGTCGGCCAGCCGATCAAAGCCGCAGGCACGCCGGCACCGTCTCGGCGGTGCCGCCGGGCCTGCCCGACCACGCACAAACCGTTTGTTTGCAGGCACCTGCGCCGTGTCAAGGCCTCGCGCGAAGAAACATTTCTTTGTATATTAGGTACGTCAATCCGCACCTCATCGACGAACACACGAACACCGGTCCCCGGGACGGGGCCCGCACGCGTCCGTACGCTTCGCCACGGGAGATCTACATGCTGAGACCTGCCACCCTGCTCCTTGCGCTCTTCGCCACCCTGGCCGTGCCGGCCCGGGCGGACGACGGCGCGACGCTGCGCGGCTCGCCCAGCTCCATGGTCCGCCAGAACCAGGTGGCGAAGCAGAACGACTTCTCCTTCCTGCGCACCGGGAGCCAGGTGCGCGAGTTCGTGGAGAAGGGACACCTCGTCCGGCTGGAGGGCGACGCCAACTACCGCGTCAACGACGGGGTGTCGTACCCGTACGCCCGCCCCGAGATGCGGACCTTCGTGGAGCGGCTCGGCGCGCAGTACCGCGAGGGGTGCGGGGAGAAGCTGGTGGTCACCAGCCTGACCCGCCCGCTCGCCAACCAGCCGGGGAACGCGCACGCGCTCTCGGTGCACCCCACGGGGATGGCGGTGGACTTCCGGATCAGCCAGAACCCCCGCTGCCGCGCCTGGCTGGAGGGCACGCTGCTCTCCCTGGAGCGGAAGGGGCTGCTGGACGTGACCCGCGAGCGCACCCCGCCGCACTACCACGTGGCCGTGTTCCCGGACAGGTACGGGGCCCACGTGGAAAAGCTGCGCGAGGACTCGATCGCCGCGGCGAAGGCCGCCGAGCGCTCCGCGAAGGCCGCCCCCGCGCCCTCCCCGGCTCCGGCTGCGCCGGCCCCGGCCGCCGTGGCC
>DASYWD010000183.1 GCA_035936415.1 Longimicrobiaceae bacterium | reverse complement strand
GCGCTGGAGGCCGCGCTCCTGGCCCGGCACGCGCAGTGGTCGGCGGACACGCACGGCGACGGACGCCCCGCCGCCGCGGCGCGCCGGCTGGCTGCGAACGGGATCGACCTGCTGGCCGACGTGGACCCGGCCGACTCGCGCACCCTGCTGGAGTAGGAAGGAGGATCGACGCAATGCACCGCACCCCGCCCGGCCCGGGGCAGGAGTCCGCCTGGGACTACCCGCGCCCGCCCCGCATCGAGCCCGCCGCCCGGCACCTCCGCGTGGTCCTGGGCGGGGTGGTGGTGGCGGAGACGCACCGCGGCATCCGCGTGCTCGAGACCGCGCACCCGCCCGTCTACTACTTCCCGCCCGAGGACGTGCTCCCCGGGGCCCTCCACGAGGCGCGGGGGACGACCCTGTGCGAGTGGAAGGGGGTCGCCCGCTACTGGGACGTGGAGGCCGGCGGCGTGCTCCGCCCCCGCGCGGCGTGGAGCTATCCGGCGCCGCTCCCGGACTACGCGCTGCTCCGGGACCACGTCGCCTTCCACCCGCAGGGGATGGACGAGTGCACGGTGGACGGGGAGGTCGCGGCGCCCCAGCCGGGGAGCTTCTACGGCGGGTGGGTCACCTCGGGGGTGGCGGGCCCCTTCAAGGGCGCGCCCGGGACGGAGGGGTGGTGAGGCCGCGGGCGCGCCCTACCGCCCCAGGTACCACGAGGCGATGGAGAGGTACACCAGAACCCCCGTGATGTCGGCGATGGAGGTGACCAGCGGGGCGCTGGCCGTGGCCGGGTCCAGCTTCAGCCGGTCCAGCAGGAAAGGCAGCGACATCCCCACCAGGCTCCCGATCACCACCACCAGCACCATGGTGGCCGCCACCACCACCGCCACCTCCGGCCCGCCCCGGTAGGCGCCGATCCCCGCCACCGCCAGGCCCATGGTCCCCCCCAGGATCCCGGAGACGGCGGCCTCCTTCCCCAGCAGGCGCAGCCAGTCGCGGGCGCGCACGTCGCCCGTGGCGAGCGCGCGCACCATCAGCGTGGCCGCCTGCGCCCCCGCGTTCCCCGCGCTGGCGATGAGAAGCGGGAGGAAGAAGACCAGCGCCACCACCTGCGTGATCAGCTCCTCGTAGTGGGCGATGGTGGCCCCGGAAAGGATGTTGACGAAGACGAGCCCCAGGAGCCAGCCGATCCGCCGCCGGAAGAGCACGCCGATGCGCGCCTCGCGCACGCTCCCGCGGATGGGCCCCACCGACCCTACGCGGTGGAAGTCCTCGGTGGCCTCCTGCTCCGCCACGTCCAGCAGGTCGTCCACCGTCACGATCCCCACCAGCACCCCCGCGGAGTCCGTCACCGGGAGCGCCACCAGGTCGTAGCGGCGGATGGTCCGCACCGCCTCCTCCCGGTCGGCCAGCGCGGCGACGCTCACGAAGGAGTGGTCCATCACCTCCGCCACGGGGCGCCCCGGGTCGGCCAGGATCAGCCGGCGCAGCTCCACGTCGTCCAGCAGGCGCCAGCCGGCGTCCACCACGTAGACGCGGTTTACCGTCTCGCTGTCCCGGCCGTGCGCCCGCACGTGCTCCAGCGCGCGGCTCACCGTCCACTCCGGGCGGACGGCCACGTAGTCCGGCGTCATCAGCCGGCCCACGCTCTCCTCCGGATACCCCAGGAGGTGGCGGGCCTCGGCCAGGTCGCCAGGGGCGAGGAGGTTGAGGAGCTGCTGGGTGACCTGTCCCGGCAGCTCGCTCAGGAGCTGCGTCCGGTCGTCGGGGGGGAGGTCGGCCAGGAGCCTCCTGGTCGCCTCGTCCGTGAGCGCCAGGAGGAGGGCGTCGCGCTCGCGCCCCTCCAGGTGCGCGAAGACCTCGGCCTGCTGGCCGCGGGGGATGGCGTGGAAGAGGAGGACGCGGTCCGGCTTCTCCAGCTCCCGGAGGAGGTCCGCCACCTCGGGGGCCGGCCACTCCTCCAGCACCGACGAGAGGGCGGACCAGTTCCGGCCGTGGATGAGCTCCTCGATCTCGGGCTTGAGCAGGGCGGTCAGCATGGCGTCGGCTTCCGGGGGTGGGTGCGTGCGCGGGAGCCGGTGCTCCTCGCGCGCACTGCGGCGGAACGCATGCCCCGTTCCCGAACTCCGCGCGCCGCCGGACGTTGCCTGACCAGCCCCCGGGGGGTAAGTTATCCCGCTCCGGACACGGGCGGGGGAATGCTTGTTGCGGCCGGTGAGCCGGATTCACCGGCCCGCCCCGCCGTCCCGGACGCAGACGATGCGAATCTTCAGGCAGGGGACGGGTCCGGCCCTCCCCGGGAGAAGGCATAGATGAGCGAAAGCTCCGTGCAGGACGGGTCCTCCGCCTACGGGTACGCGCCCGAGGGGAAGGACACCGGTGTGGTGAAGAGCAAGGGGAAGCCGACCCTCCATCTCGCCGACGGGCAGGAGGGGATTCCCATCCGCGCCCGCAAGCCCGAGTGGCTCAAGGTGAAGGCGCCGGGGGGTCCCAACTACCTCCGACTCCAGAAGCTGATGCGCGAGCAGCGCCTCCACACCGTGTGCGAGGAGGCCCACTGCCCCAACATCGGCGAGTGCTGGGAGAGCGGCACCGCCACCTTCATCATCCTGGGAGACGTGTGCACCCGCGCCTGCAAGTACTGCGCGGTCGCCCACGGGCTCCCCACCGAGCTGGACTGGGACGAGCCCCGCCGCGTCACCGACAGCGTCGAGACGATGGGGCTGGAGCACGTGGTCGTCACCTCCGTGAACCGCGACGAGCTGGCCGACGGCGGCGCCGCGATCTACGCCGAGACCATCCGCCAGATCCGCGCGCGGGTCCCTGGCTGCTCCATCGAGGTGCTGATCCCGGACTTCCGCGGCCGCGAGGACGCCATCCGCACGGTGGTGGAGGCGCGCCCGGAGATCCTGGCCCACAACATCGACACGGTGGAGCGGCTGATGCGCGCCCTCCGCCCCGGCGGCAAGTACTGGCGCTCCATCTCGCTGCTGGGCGCCGTGAAGCGGATGAACCCGGACCAGCTCACCAAGAGCGCCATCATCCTGGGGATGGGGGAGACGGAGGAGGAGATCTACACCTCCATGAAGGACCTCCGCGAGGCCGCGGTGGACATCCTCACGCTGGGGCAGTACCTGCGCCCGTCGCAGCACCACGTCCCGCTGGACCGCTGGGTGACCCCGGAGGAGTTCCGCCGCTGGAAGGAGATCGGCGAGCGGGAGCTGGGCTTCCGCCACGTGGAGGCCGGCCCGCTGGTGCGCTCCTCGTACCACGCCAAGGAGCAGGCGCGCGAGGTGGAGGCCGGCGGCCCCGGCGCCATCACCGAGATCCTGGAGGCTGACCCGGACCCGGACGTGCGCATCGACGCCGACGAGGCCGCCGCGCGCGCCGCGCTGGCGGGGACGGCGCCCGTGCAGCCGAAGCAGCTGGTGCAGCTCGGCAGCCTGTAGACGACAAGGCAGACACCGCCCATGACCACCACCTACACGCCGACCCCCGTCTCGCCGGAGGAATACCTCGTCCGGGAGCGTGCCGCCAAGTACAAGAGCGAGTACGTGGCGGGCGAGGTGCGCGCGATGGCCGGTGCGAGCCGGGCGCACGTCCTGATCTCCGCCAACCTGGTGCGCGAGCTGGGCAGCCAGCTTCGTGGCCGCCCGTGCGAGACGTACGGCACGGACATCCGGGTGAGGGTCTCCCGGACGCGGGACTACGTCTACCCGGACGTCACGGTAGTGTGCGGGGAGCCGCAGATGGAGGACGAGCACTTCGACACGCTGCTCAACCCCACGCTGATCGTGGAGGTGCTCTCGCCCTCCACGGCCGGCTACGACCGCGGCCAGAAGTGGGAGATGTACCGCCGCATCCCATCGCTGCAGGACTACCTCCTGGTGAGCCAGGGCGAGCCGCGCGTCGAGCGCTACACCCGCCAGGCGGAAGGGCTGTGGCTGTTCGGCGAGACGAGCGGACAGGACGAAGTTCTGCATCTCGATTCCATCGGCTGCACGCTCGCCCTGCGGGACGTGTACGAGCGGGTGCTCTGACGGGCACCCACCGATCCTGAAAGATTCGCCAACGTTCGGATACACACGATGGCAGAGACGAAGACCAAGAAGGACGAGCCCCGCACTGAGCCGCGGGAGGACCACGCGCAGGCGGAGGCCGGCCACGCGCAGCAGAACGGCGGCGGCGGCGGCCCCGACCGCGGCTGGCAGCAGGCGGAGAAGGACGCCGCCGCGGACGCGGAGCTGCTGAAGTCGCTCCCGGAGGACAAGCTCCGCCGGATGATGTACGACATGCTCCTGGGGCGCCGCTTCGAGGAGAAGACCGCGGAGGCGTACGCCCTCGGCAAGATCGGCGGCTTCTGCCACCTGTACATCGGGCAGGAGGCGGTGGCGGTGGGCGCCATCCACGCGCTGGAGCAGGGCGACTACGTGATGACCGCGTACCGCGAGCACGTGCACGCGCTGCAGGCGGGGATCGAGCCCGGCCCGGTGATGGCGGAGCTCTACGGCCGCAGGGACGGGTGCTCCGGGGGGAAGGGCGGCTCCATGCACATGTTCTCCGCCGAGCACAACTACATGGGCGGCCATGGCATCGTGGGCGGCCAGATCCCGCTGGCGCTCGGCATCGCCTGGGCGATCAAGTACCGCGGCGAGCAGAAGGTGATGCAGGTGTACTGCGGCGAGGCCGCGGTGAACCAGGGCGCCTTCCACGAGTCGCTCAACATGGCGGCGCTCTGGAAGCTCCCGCTGGTGCTGATCGTGGAGAACAACCGCTTCGGGATGGGCACGGCCTGGGAGCGCGCCTCCTCGCTCTACGACATCTCGCAGAAGGCCAGCGCCTACGCCATGCCCGCCGCCATCGCGGACGGGATGGACGTGCTGGACACCTACCGCGTCATGAAGGAGGCCGCCGACCGCGCCCGCGCCGGCGAGGGCCCCACGCTGATCGAGGCGCGCACCTACCGCTTCGTCGGCCACTCCATGTCCGACCCCGTCTCCGGCGTGTACCGGACCAAGGAGGACGTGGAGCTGGAGAAGCAGAAGGACCCCATCCGCATCTACGCCGACCTCCTGGCGCGCGAGGGGATCCTCTCGCAGGAGGAGCTGGAGAGGATGGACGAGGAGGTGAAGCGCGTCTCCGACGAGGCCGCCGACTTCGCCGAGAACTCCCCCGAGCCCGGCCTGGACCAGCTGTACACCGACATCTACGCGGCGGAGGACGTGCGGGGTCGGCTCTACTTCGACGGTCGGGACCGGAGTGCGTGAGGGGTGCGAAGGGCGAAGTGCGAAGTGCGGAACGATACCCCGCGCCCGCTCGAAGCTTTGTCGTTGAGTTAGGGATCGTAACCCGGAGGGCGGAGACGCCGCGGTGGTTTGCGGCGGCTCCGTTCTCCTGGACACGGTCGTATCGTGTCCAGGAGAATAGAGCCCGACCCGGCCGAAGGCCGGGGAACTCCCAAGCATAGATCGAAATGGCCGTGATCACGTACCGCGAGGCCCTGAACCAGGCCCTCGCCGAGGAGATGGAAAGAGACCCGGACGTCTTCCTGATGGGCGAGGAGGTCGGGGTCTACAACGGGGCGTACAAGGTGTCCAAGGGGCTCCTGGACCGCTTCGGCGAGATGCGGGTGGTGGACACCCCCATCACGGAGCTGGGCTTCGCAGGGCTGGGCACGGGCGCCGCGATGGTGGGGCTGCGCCCGGTGATCGAGTTCATGACCTGGAACTTCGCCATCCTGGCGTTCGACCAGATCTTCAACTCGGCCGCCAAGATGCGCTCCATGAGCGCCGGCCAGTTCCGGATGCCGGTGACCTTCCGCGGCCCCACCGGCGCGGCGCTGCAGCTCGCGGCGCAGCACTCGCAGGCGCTGGAGTCGCAGGTGGCGCACTACCCGGGCGTGAAGGTGGTGGTCCCCGGCACCCCGGCCGACGCCAAGGGGTTGCTCAAGGCGGCCATCCGCGACGACGACCCGGTCTGCGTGTTCGAGGGCGAGATGCTCTACAACCTCAAGGGCGAGGTCCCGGAGGACGACGACCACGTGGTCCCGCTGGGCGTGGCCGACCTGAAGCGCGAGGGATCGGACGTGTCCATCATCACCCACGGGAAGATGATCCACGTCGCCCTGCAGGCCGCGGCGCAGCTCGAGAAGGACGGGATCGACGCCGAGATCCTGGACCTGCGCTCGCTCCGCCCGCTGGACACGGACGCCATCCTGAACACCGTCGCCAAGACCAACCGCGTGGTGCTCCTGGAGGAAGGGTGGCCGTACGGGGGGATCAGCGCCACCGTGGCGGCGCTGATCCAGGAGGAGGCGTTCGACGAGCTGGACGCGCCGGTCCTCCGCGTCACCCAGGCGGACGTGCCGATGCCGTACGCCAAAGGGCTGGAGAAGGCGGCGAAGCCCAGCGTGGAGCGGGTGGTCGAGAAGGTAAACCGGGTCCTGTACCGCTGAGCCGTCAGGAGATAGATACGTGGCAACGAAAGTCTACATGGAAGCCCTCTCCCCCACCATGGAGGAGGGGCGGCTCGTCACCTGGCTCAAGAACGAGGGCGACGAGGTCAAGGAGGGCGACGTCCTCGCCGAGGTGGAGACGGACAAGGCGACGATGGAGCTGGTGGCCCGCGGCTCGGGCGTGCTCCGGAAGCGGATGATCGGCGAGGGGGACACCTCCAGCGTGGGAACGGTGATCGCGGTGATCGCCGGGGCGGACGAGGACGTGTCCGCCCTCACGGGCGGCGAGGAGGTGGAGGCGACGCAAGGGCCCTCCAGCGGCGCGCAGCCGGCCGAGGCCGCGGAGGCGGCGGGCGGCTCGGACGTGGGCGAGGCGGCGGTGGCGCTCGCGGGCTCGGAGCACACCGAGCGCGACCAGGCGGAGCGGGGAACCGCCGATGCTACGGCGCCGGGCGAGAAGCCCACCCCGGTTCCCGGCGAGAAGGCCACGGCCGCCACCTCCGGCGACCGCTCCATCGTGCAGACGGGTGGGGACGGGCAGCGGGAGGGCGGGCGCGTGAAGGCGTCGCCGCTGGCCCGGCGGCTGGCCTCGGAAGCAGGGGTGGAGATCTCCGGCCTGCAGGGGAGCGGCCCCGGCGGCCGCATCGTGAAGCGCGACATCGAGGAGG
>DASYWD010000182.1 GCA_035936415.1 Longimicrobiaceae bacterium | reverse complement strand
AGCGGGAGAGGGGAGCACTTCAACTGCCGTTCGGCACCTCGCGGAGAGGGGCGCAGGGTGGGGGTGGGGGTGGTCGGAGGAAGAAGTGGATGTCTGAGCGAAGCGAGTTCACTTCTTCCGGAGACTACCCCCGCCCCCGACCGCCACACGACACCACCACGGCGGACGTCCTCGTGTTTCTACCGCCCCAGGAAGGTGCTCAGGTACCAGGTCGTCATCCAGTCGCCCCACGGCTCGGTGACGGCAGCGCCGAGCGCCAGGAAGATCCCGAAGGGCACCAGCTTCCCCGTCCGCATGCTGATGGGCGCGAAGATCAGCGTGCCGAGCAGCGCGCCCAGGAACAGGGTGAGCAGCACGCCCACCGGGCCGAGGAACGCCCCCACCATCGCCATCATCTTGATGTCCCCGCCCCCCATCGCCGGCTTCTTGAACGCCCACTCCCCCACGACGGCCACCGCGTAGAGCAGCCCGAACCCCAGCGCGGCGCCGAGCGCCGACTGCAGGGGGGAGATCCCCCCGGGCGCGAGCGAAAGGAGGATCCCGGCCACCAGCCCGCCCAGCGAGAACTCGTCCGGGATGGTGTAGGCGCGCGCGTCGGTGAGCGCGATCCCCAGCAGCAGGGTGAAGAAGAGCGCGGTGGAGAGCGCCTGCCAGGAGAAGCCGAAGCGGATCGCCGCCGCCAGCCAGAGCAGGGCTACGGTGAGCTCCACCAGCGGGTACTGGACGGAGATCCCCGTCCCGCACCCGCGGCACCGGCCCCGGAGCAGTAGCCAGCTCAGCACCGGGACGTTGTCGCGCCAGCCGATCTGCAGCCCGCACTCCGGGCAGCGCGAGCGGGGAGACACCACGGACTCCCCCTCGGGGAGGCGGTAGACGCAGACGTTCAGGAAGGAGCCCACCGCGGCGCCCACAAGGGCGGCGTAGGCCCAGACGAGATACTGTGGCATCGGGAGCGTTGTGGGAGGGTCAGCGGAGCAGGTCGTGGAGGAGGATGGCCGCCGCGGAGGTGACGTTCAGCGACTCGGCGCGGCCGCGGAGCGGGATCCCCACCTCGCGGTGCGCCCGCGCCCGCGTCTCCGCGGACACGCCGGCGCCCTCGTTGCCCATCACCAGCGCGGCGCGCTGCGGGCGGTCGTCGCCGAGAGGCTCGGCCCCGACGGCGGTGGCGAGGATCCGGAACCCCCCGGCCTCCAGCCGGGGGCCCGCCTCCTCCCAGGTGGCGGCGACGATCGGGAGGCGGAACGAGGAGCCCATCGCCGCGCGCACGGACTTGGGGTTCCAGGCGTCCACCGTGCCGGGGAGCGCCACGACCCCGACGGCGCCGAGCGCCTCCGCCGTGCGCACCATCGCCCCGAAGTTGCCGGGGTCCTGCACGGCGTCCAGCACCAGCACCACCGTCGGAGGCGACGCGGCGGCCAGGTCGTCCAGCCCGCGTACGGGGACCTCGGCCACGGCGACGACGCCCTGCGGAGTCTCCGTCCCGGCATACTCCCGCAGCTCGGCCTCCGACACCTCGCGCAGGGGGACACCGCGCCGGCCGGCCGCGGCGAGGAGCGCGCGCCCACGCCCGGTGTCCTCCAGGGAGGACGACCATGCGAGCAGGCGCGGGTGCAGGGGGGACGCGAGCAGGTCCTCCACGGCTCGCACCCCCTCCACCAGGAAGGCGCCCTCCGCCTCGCGATTCTTCCGCTGGTGCAGGCCCCGCAGGAGCCTCGATTCCCTGCGCGTCAACATAAGTCCATGTTGGTCCGGGACTTGCTTTTCAAACGCCCCGCACGGAGGAGAACCGAAACGAAGGGAGACCTTACGATGAGTCTTTTCGATCGCTTTCGCCACCCCGTCCTGGCGCTCGCGCTGGGCGGCGCGGTGGCCACCGCCGGCGGCTGTGCCCCGGCGATCTCGACGCAGCAGGAGGTGCAGCTCGGCCGGCAGAACGCCGCCGAGATCAACCGGCAGCTCCCCATCGTCCGGGACGCCGCCGTGAACCAGTACATCAACCAGCTCGGGCGCTCCATCGCCCGCGTCGCGGACCCGCGCGGGATCCCGTACACCTTCTACGTCGTCAACTCCAACGTGGTGAACGCGTTCGCGGTCCCCGGCGGGCACATCTACGTGAACCGCGGGCTGATCGAGCGCGCCGACAACATGTCGGAGCTGGCCGGCGTGCTCGCGCACGAGGTCGCCCACGTGGCGGAGCGCCACGGGATCGAGCAGTGGCAGCGGGCGCAGAACGCCAACCTGGGGCTCTCGCTCCTCTACGGCGTCCTCCTGGGCCGCAGCCCCGGCGCAGTGGAGCGGGTGGGCGTGCAGGCCGCGGGGGGCGCGGTGTTCGCGAGCTACGGCCGCGACGCGGAGCGCGAGGCCGACCTCCGGGGCGTGGACTACATGGTCCGCGCCGGGTACAACCCCCAGGGGATGGTCCGCTTCTTCAACGAGCTGCTCTCGGAGCGGAAGCGCAACCCCAGCCGGCTGGAGCAGTGGTTCTCCACACACCCGCTCACGGAGGAGCGGATCCAGAACACCAGCCGCGCCGTGGAGGCGATCCCCGCCGCCACCCGCGCCCGCCTGGCCACGGACACCCGCGCCTACCAGAGCTTCCGGGCGCGCGTCCGCTCCCTCCCCGCGGCGCGGCAGTGAGCCGGGCGGGCTCCCCCGCGCATCCCCGGGCCCGCCGGTCGCCGACCGCGCGGGCCCGCCTCGCCGGCTGGGCCCGCCTCTGCGCGCTGGTGCTCACGCTGGGGCTGGCGGGCTGCATCAGCGAGGACCGGGAGCAGGAGCTGGGCGACCGGATCGCGGCGCAGATCAACGCGCAGCTTCCGCTGGTGCGCGACCCGGCGCTCCACCTGTACGTGAACCGCCTGGGAGGGCTGATCGCCCGCAAGAGCGACCGCCCGGACGTCCCCTACCGCTTCTACATCGTCGACAGCCCCGGGGTGAACGCCTTCGCGCTTCCGGGCGGGCACATCTACGTGAACCGCGGCCTGATCGAGCGCACCAGCGACGTCTCCGAGCTCTCGGCCGTGCTGGCGCACGAGATCGGCCACGTGGCCGCCCGACATGGGGCCCAGAGCCTGGAGCGGCAGCTCCGGACCGGCTCCCTGATCTCCGTGCTCTACCGGGTGATCCTGGGGGGCGAGCCGGAGCTGCTGGACCAGACCGCCCTGCGGCTGGGCCACACCCTCTGGACCGCGTCCCACTCTCGCCAGGCGGAGCTGCAGGCGGACGAGCTGGCGGTGCGCTACCTGATCGAGGCCGGGGTGGATCCGCGGGGGATCATCACCTTCCTCAAGGGGCTCCTCCGGGAGGAGGCGGCCACGGAGCGCCGCACCCTGAGCCTGGAGTGGTTCTCCACGCACCCCATGACCGAGGAGCGGATCCGGCAGACCCAGGAGGAGATCGGGGAGGAGCTCCCGGAAGCCTCTCCCGGGCTGGCGCGCGACATCGCATCTTACCCGGCGTTCCTGCGGCGGGTGCGCGCGCTCCCGCCGCCGCCGATCCCGCACCCCGTCCCGCACCCCTGATGCCCCGTCCCCTCCCGGTGGTCCTGTCCATCGCCGGCTCCGACTCCGGGGGCGGCGCGGGGATCCAGGCCGACCTGAAGACCTTCCACGCCTTCGGCGCCTTCGGCACCACCGCGATCACCGCCGTCACCGTGCAGAACACGCGCGGCGTGACCGGGGTGCACCCCATCCCCGTGGAGACGGTCCGCGCGCAGGTCCGCGCCGTGGCCGAGGACCTGCGCCCCGCCGCCTGCAAGACGGGGATGCTGGCGACCGCGGAGCTGGTCTGCGGCGTCGCCGCCTCCATCCGGGAGCACGCCCTCCCCAACTACGTCCTGGACCCGGTGATGGTGGCCACCAGCGGCGACCGCCTGCTGGACCGCGACGCGGAGCGCACGATCGTGGAGGAGCTGCTCCCCCTGGCCGCCCTCGCCACCCCGAACCTCGACGAGGCCGCGCTCCTGGCCGGCTTCCCGGTGGAGGACCCCGCCGCGATGCGCCGCGCCGCCGGGGCGCTGGTGGAGCGCGGCGCCCGCGCCGCCCTCCTCAAGGGGGGCCACCTCCGCACGGACGAGCTGGTGGACGTCCTCTTCGACGGCCGCGAGTGGCACGAGTGGCGCCGCCCGAAGCTGCACACCACGAGCACGCACGGCACCGGCTGCACCCTTTCCGCCGCGATCGCCGCCGGCCTGGCCCACGGCCGCCCGCTGCGCGGCGCGGTGGAGGACGCGCTGGAGTACGTGCAGCGGGCGATCCGGAGCGCGCCGGGGCTGGGGAGCGGGCACGGGCCGCTGAACCATCTGGTGGGAATGAAGAATGTAGAATGAAGAATGTAGAAAGAACGGCAACGGCACGGCTCCTCGGCGAGCCGGGGGCTCCTCGCGACGGAGGAGCCCTTTCTACATTCTCAATTCTTCATTCATCTCGCCGCCTCGGAGGGGAGGTTCAGACCGGCCACGCGGGGGAGGACGCCGCGGACCAGCGCGGCCAGGCGGTCGCGCACGGCGGCGCCCACCTCCATCACCTCGTCGTGCGAGAGCTTCTGCCCGCCCAGCCCGGCGGCCAGGTTGGTGATGCACGAGATGCCGAGCACCCGGATCCGCAGGGCGCGGGCCACCAGCACCTCCGGCACGGTGGACATCCCCACCGCGTCGGCGCCGATCCGGGCGAGCATGCGGACCTCGGCCGGGGTCTCGTAGCTGGGGCCCAGGAGCGCGGCGTAGACGCCCTGCACCAGCGGGATCCCCAGCTCCAGCGCCACCTCCTCGGCGATGCGGCGGAACGCGGCGTCGTACGGGTCGCTCATGTCGGGGAAGCGCTCCTCGCCCGGGACCACGGCGCCGATCAGCGGGTTCCGCCACATGAAGTTGAGGTGGTCCGCGATCAGCATCAGGTCGCCGGGGCGGAATCCCGGGCGGACCCCGCCCGCCGCGTTGGTCACCACCAGCGTGCGGGCGCCCAGCGCGGCCAGTGCCCGGACCGGGAGCGCCACGTCCTCCGGCGCCCACCCCTCGTACAGGTGGAAGCGCCCCTGCATCGCCGCCACCTCCACCCCCTCCAGCCGCCCCGCCACCAGCGCTCCTGCGTGGCCCGCCAGCTCCTGCGTCCGCCACGGGAAGCCGGGGATGTCGCCGAAGGGGATGCGCACCGGGTCCTCGATCTCGTCCGCCATCCCGCCGAGCCCCGAGCCCAGCACCAGCACGGCGTGCGGCGCGCGCGTGAAGCGCTCGCGCAGGAAGGCGACGGTCTCGCCGATGGGGGTCGCGGTCTGCATGGCGGAAGTGCGGGAGTACGAAGCCGATGGTCCGGGCGAGGGGGAGATATAGCCGGGAGGCGGGGGAGGAGTCAACGGCGGGAGACCGGTGGCGGGGAGTTCCGGAGCATGTCAGGAGCACCCGTCATTTTGGCTCTCCCTGAGGCCTAAGCCCTGTCGAAACAGCAGGAAAAGCGGGCTGTGGGTGGCACATGGGTTGCACCCCCGGGACACCAGTTCCCGCCCCGCGCCCCTTCGCCGGGACGGTACGCTTTATAGCGGGGCGACCCGTTTTTTCGAGACGAACACGAAAGCTCACTGAGGAGAAACCCATGGCGAAAGTGATCGGAATCGACCTGGGGACCACCAACTCCGTCGTGGCGGTGATGGAGGGTGGTGACCCGGTCGTCATCCCCAACGCCGAGGGCGGACGCACGACGCCCTCCGTCGTCGCGTTCACCAAGGACGGCGAGCGCCTGGTGGGCCAGGTGGCGCGGCGCCAGGCCATCACCAACCCCAAGAACACCGTCTTCTCCATCAAGCGCTTCATGGGCCGCAAGGAGGCCGAGGTGAAGACCGAGGAGAAGATGGTGCCGTACGAGGTGGTGAGCGGCGCCAACGGGCTGGCGACCGTCAAGGTCCCCAACGCGGACAAGGCCTTCTCGCCCCCCGAGATCTCGGCGATGATCCTGCAGAAGATGAAGCAGACCGCCGAGGACTACCTGGGACAGACGGTGACGCAGGCGGTCATCACCGTACCGGCGTACTTCAACGACGCCCAGCGGCAGGCCACCAAGGACGCCGGGAAGATCGCCGGCCTGGAGGTGCTGCGCATCATCAACGAGCCCACCGCGGCGGCGCTCGCGTACGGCCTCGACAAGAAGAAGGACGAGAAGATCGCGGTCTACGACCTGGGCGGCGGCACCTACGACATCTCCATCCTGGAGCTGGGCGAGGGCGTCTTCGAGGTGAAGGCCACCAACGGCGACACCCACCTGGGCGGCGACGACTTCGACCAGCGTGTCATCGACTGGCTGGTGGAGGAGTTCAGGAAGGACCAGGGGATCGACCTCTCCAAGGACGCCATGGCCCTGCAGCGCCTCAAGGAGGCCGCGGAGAAGGCCAAGATGGAGCTGTCGACCACCTCGTCCACGGACATCAACCTCCCCTTCATCACGGCGACGCAGGAGGGCCCGAAGCACCTCAACGTCACCCTGACGCGGGCCAAGTTCGAGCAGCTCGTGGACGACCTGGTGCAGCGCACCATCCCGCCGATGCAGAAGGCGCTGCAGGACGCCGGCCTGAAGCCGGGCGAGATCGACGAGGTGATCCTGGTGGGCGGCTCCACCCGCATCCCCAAGATCCAGGAGGTGGTGAAGAGCTTCTTCGGGAAGGACCCGCACAAAGGTGTCAACCCGGACGAGGTGGTGGCGATCGGGGCGGCGATCCAGGGCGGCGTGCTGGCGGGCGACGTGAAGGACGTGCTCCTCCTCGACGTGACGCCGCTCTCGCTGGGGATCGAGACGCTGGGCGGGGTGATGACCACGCTGATCGCACGGAACACCACCATCCCGACCAAGAAGTCTGAGACGTTCTCCACCGCGGAGGACAACCAGACCACGGTGGAGATCCACGTGCTCCAGGGCGAGCGCGAGATGGCCACGTACAACAAGACGCTCGGCAAGTTCCAGCTCGTCGACCTGCCCCCCGCCCCCCGTGGCGTCCCGCAGATCGAGGTCACGTTCGACATCGACGCCAACGGCATCGTGCACGTGTCGGCCAAGGACCGGGCGACCAACAAGGAGCAGTCGATGACCATCACCGGTCAGAGCTCGCTCGACAAGGACACCATCGACCAGATGGTGCGCGACGCCGAGGCCCACGCGGCCGAGGACCGGCGGCGCAAGGAGGAGGCCGAGGTCCGCAACAACGCCGACAGCCTCGTGTACCAGACCGAGAAGGTGCTCCGGGAGCACGGCGACAAGGTCTCCGGCAGCGAGAAGGAGGCGGTCGAGTCCGCCCTCTCCGAGCTGAAGGAGGCGGTCGCCGGCGGGAGCGGCGAGGCGGACATCGAGCGCATCCGCAAGGCCACCGACGCCCTCATGGGCGCCAGCCAGACGTTCTCGCAGCGCCTCTACGAGTCGGCCGCGGCCGACTCTGGTGGGGCGGGGACGACCGGCGGCGGTGGCCAGCCGGGCGGTGACGACGACGTCGTCGACGCCGAGATCGTCGATGAGCCGGAGGGTCGTTCGGCGTGAGCGAGCCCACCCCGGACGTGGACGAGCTCGTCGAGGATGTCGGACTGGTCCCCGGCGGACCGGCCCCCCTCGACGAGGTGCCCCTGCCCGAGGACCTCCTCGCCGAGCCGGCGGGCGACGACGTCGCCCCCGGCGACGGCGGGGGCATGCCGTCGGTCGAGGACATCCTGAACGACCTCGAACGGGTGACCGCCGAGCGCGACGAGTTCCTCGCCCTTGCCCAGAGCAAGCAGGCGGAGCTCGAGAACATGCGCAAGCGCATGATGAAGCAGCAGGCCGACGAGGTGGCGCGCCGCAGCGCGGGGATCGTCCAGAGCCTACTGCCGGTGCTCGACGCGTTCGACTACGGCATCGCCC
>DASYWD010000181.1 GCA_035936415.1 Longimicrobiaceae bacterium | reverse complement strand
GCGGTGGGCGACCCCGCGGGGGCGGGCGTGGAGGCGGCGGGGGCACAGGCGCCCGCCACGGCCGCGGCGAGCGCCAGGGCGGACGGGGGGAGTCGGAAGGGCATGCGGGGCTCCTCTGCGGCGTGGGCGTGGCGTCGGCACAGTTTCGTTCCCGCCGGTCGGCAGGGCAAGGGCGGCCGGGGCGGGCCTATTCCGGCGCGTCCAGCTGTTCGGCCAGCTCATCCGGGCTCGTGACCGGGCGGCGGCAGGCGTAGCGCTCGCAGACGTACGCCGCGGCCCGTCCTTCCACAAGGCTCCTCCCCCGCAGCAGCGGGACCTGCTCGTCGCCGTCGGCGGGCGCGTCCGGGTCGCGGAGCGCGAGCACGGCGTTGGGGAGGTAGCGGAGCCGGAGGACGTCGAGCAGCGCCTCGGTGTCCAGCTCCCCGGCGCGCCCGACGACCACCACCTCGCGCGGGACGGCGAGGTGGAAGTCCAGTGCGGCCAGGAGCTGCCCGAAGCCCTGCGGGACGCGCGCCGTCATTTCCGCCATCCCCTCCAGCACCCGCGCGGCGACGCGCGCGTAGCGGGGCTCGCCCGTGAGCGTCCCCAGCCGCAGGAGCATGGCGACCGCGGCGGAGTTGCCGGAGGGGGTCGCGTTGTCGAAGGCGTCGCGGGGGCGCACCACCAGGGCCTCCGCGTCCGTGGCGGTGTCGTAGAAGACGCCCTCCTCCTCGTCCCAGAAGCGCTCCAACACGTCGTCGGCCAGCTCGCGCGCGGCGGCCACGCGGCGCACCTCGCCGGTGGCGGCGTACAGCGCCAGCAGCGCGTCGGCGAGGAGGGCGTGGTCCTCCAGGAAGGCGCCGATCTTGGCGCGGCCCTCCTTCCAGGTGCGCAGGAGGCGCCCCTCCGGGCGCAGCTCGCGGAGGAGGAAGTCGGCGCTGGCGTCGGCGACCTCCAGGTACTCCGCGCGGCCCAGGATCCGCCCGGCCTCGGCGAAGGTGTGGAGCATCATCGCGTTCCAGGCGGTGAGCACCTTGTCGTCGCGCCCCGGCCACACGCGCCCGGCGCGCGCCTCGTAGAGCACTTCGCGTCCGCGCGCCAGCGCCCGTTCCAGCCGCTCCACGGAGACGCCGGCCTCCGCGGCCACCTCCTCGGCGCTCCGGTCCACGTGGAGGATGTTCGTCCCCTCGAAGTTCCCCTTCTCCGTGACGTCGTAGTAGGCGCGGAAGAGCGAGCCGTCCTCCGGGCCCAGCAGGGCGTCCACCTCGTCCGGCGTCCAGACGTAGAACTTCCCCTCCTCCCCCTCGCTGTCGGCGTCCTGCGCCGAGTAGAAGCCCCCTTCCGGGGAGCGCATCTCCCGCTCGACGTACTGGAGCACCTCCTCGACCACGCGCCGGTACTCGGCGTCGCCGGTGGCCTGCCAGGCGTACAGGTAGACGCGGGCGAGGAGGGCGTTGTCGTAGAGCATCTTCTCGAAGTGGGGGACCAGCCAGCGCGCGTCCACGCTGTAGCGGTGGAAGCCGCCCCCCACCTGATCGTACATCCCCCCCGCGGCCATGCCGCGCAGGGTGTGCTCGGCCATGCGCAGCGCCTCCGGGCTCCCGGTGCGCTTCCAGTGCCGGAGCACGAACTCCAGGACCATGGGCTGCGGGAACTTGGGCGCCCCTCCGAAGCCGCCGTGCCGCGCGTCGAAGCGCCCGGCGAGCGCGTGGAAGGCGCGGTCCAGAACGGACGCGTCCACCGCGCCCCGCGGGGCGCGCACGGACATCCCGTCGCGGAGGAGGCCGTGCAGCTCGGCCGCGCTGCGCTCCACGTCGTCGCGGCGCTCCCGGTACGCCTCCATCACGGCCAGCATCACCTGGCGAAAGGAGGGCATCCCGTGGCGCGGCTCGGGGGGGTAGTAGGTGCCGCCGTAGAAGGGGACGCCCTCGGGGGTGAGGAACATGGTCATCGGCCAGCCGCCGTGCCCGGTCATCTGCTGCACGGCGGTCATGTAGATGGAATCGATGTCCGGCCGCTCCTCGCGGTCCACCTTGACGTTGACGAAGTGCTCGTTCATCACCGCGGCGGTCGCCGGGTCCTCGAACGACTCGTGCTCCATCACGTGGCACCAGTGGCAGGCGGAGTATCCAACGGAAAGGAGGATGGGGCGGTCCTCGGCGCGGGCGCGCTCCAGCGCCTCCGGCCCCCACGGGTACCAGTCCACCGGATTGTCCCGGTGCTGCAGCAGGTACGGGCTGGTCTCGCTGGCGAGTCGGTTCGGCATGGCGGGGCGCGTCCGGGTGAGCGGTGAGCTCTGAGCGAGCGGCAAGCCGTGTACCGTGGGCCGGGTGGAGGCCGAACCGGTACCCCGAATGAACGGAGCCGCCCCGTGGGTACCCGGGACGGCTCGTTGGCGCGGTGTGCCGCGGCCGCAGGCGGGCGCGAGCTCACCAGGAGCAGGTGATGCTGGTGGTGGATATCCGCTCCCCCCGGATCGTCAGAGTGAGAATTACGATCCCCCACTCAACCAGCGCGTGACAACCCTGTAGGTACCGTTCGGATTCGTGTCCAGAAAGTACCTGTAGATCGAGATATCCGGCGTACGGCATCGGTCCGACGTAGGAGGGGCTGGACACGGTGTATGCAGCACTACATCGACAGCCGCCGTCGCGGGAACCGCTGCGTTATCGGGGATAGCTTCGAGAGCCCGGTCGAGAGGCACGCCTGGAGTACCTTCATCGGGGAGCACCTTGACCCTCTGACCTTCCGCAAGATCAATCACCTCACCGAAGCCGACGGAAATATGTCTGCCGTGAGGCAGTTCACAGTCTTTGGACCTCAGTGACTCCGGGCACGATATGTTGATTCTGTTCGAAGTGGCAAGGCGTTGTAGCATCTCGGTTGGGTGCGTCTTATTTACTTGCCCCGAGACTCCGGCGTACACGTTCCTACGGATCACGACTGGTACTTCCATACCCATGGGAGCATTCGCCAGCACGTGCTCTAAGACGGGGCTGTACACTGCTACGGGGTCGGTAGCCGTGTCCGCCACAGCACCGACCTGCAGCGATACCGACGCTACGAAAAGCGCGATCACCATGGTTAGGCCCTCCTCACGACTGTGAACAGTACTTGGCGGTCTTGTCCATATTTCGCGTCACCCCGTCCGGTCCGACGATGAGATCACCATGTGACTTGCCCATTCCGTGCAGAGCCTCATGAGCAATCGTCCATGCATTGAAACCCCTAGGATCGGTCCACAGGTGCATCACAGGTACTTTCTCAATCCCCGTTGGGTTCACGTATCTCCAACCCCAGTCACCTACCATCAGCACACCATCCTGCCGAACCTCGTTGCTCCATATTTCAAGGCCATTGTCTAGCATCGCCAGGGCCATGGTTCTGATCTCCCCGCATATACCGTCAGTTCGGATCTTGTTAGCATGGGTTTTAGCCACCGTTACAGTATCGGCGTTCGCAGGTCTCTTGTCGCAGTTGCCAGAAGTAGCTCCATGGCAGTCGACAAGCTCGTCGTCAGCGATGGGTTCTCCGGCCGGAGTGTCATTAGCGTCCCCCCCGCCCGTATGCCCACCCCCGCTGATCGGGGCCGGCGGCTCGTCATTGCACTCCACCCTGCAGCCTCCCGGAGGCTCAGGATTGGGATCGCCTACGACGGTGCACCCCCCCGTCGGGTCCGGCGAGCAGTAGCTGTCGCCCGCCACGGTAACCTCCTCCCCCGGACGCCCTCCGCCCACCGGCAGGCCCGAGCGGAGAGGCACTCCGACGCGCCGGTTCATCTCCTCCACTGCAGGGACCGTGCGCGGGATGACGCAATCCGCCACGGCCACGAGCTGCCCGTCCTTTCCGTAGCCCCGGTACCGATAGCGTGTGACGGCTCCATCCGGCGCGAGCGTGGCCCGCGGAAAGCCGAGCGGGAGGTGCTGCGCCCGGTTCGCACCCGGCGTGAGGCGCTGGGTGACGCAGTAGAATGGAGAGGAGGCGCTCTGATTGAGCGCGAGAGGCGCGGCTGCATCGTCGGGCCGGGCGGTGGGTCCGGTGGTGGTGTCCTGGCAGGCGGCTGCGAGCAGCGCGAGCGCGAGGACGGCGAGCATCTGGGTCGACCGGCGGCCGGTTCCCGCTCTGCGGTGGGGCTGATGAGGCATGGTGGTGGCAGACAGGGTGGACGGGAGGTGTATCGCGATGCAGCTCATTGCGATACGAAGCCTGTCTGAAACTATGTCTTAGCGGTGGAGCCGTGTCAACCCGCGGCCGGCAGGCGGCACCCGTTCGGCTCCTGGGTTTCCGTCGCGGCATCGGGGTTGCTGGGTTATCTTTTTCGGTTACCCGTTGGACAACACCCCGTTACGTGAGCAGCGTCCCGTGCAGCAGATCCTCAGTCGTCTCTTCGAGCAGCGCTTCGGCAAGCCGCCGGCCTCCGTCCTTCCGCTGGAGGGAGACGGGTCCAGCCGCTCCATGTACCGCGTCATCGGCGACCGGTACGAAACGTCCATCGGGGTGGTGGGGCCGGACCGGGAGGAGAACCGCGCCTTCATCTCGTATTCGCGCGGCTTCCGCTCGGTGGGGCTCCCGGTTCCCGAGATCTACGGCGTGGACGAGGAGGCGGGCGTGTACCTGGAGGAGGACCTGGGGGACACCACGCTCTTCGACGGGCTCTCCCTCGCCCGCGAGGAGGAGGGGGGCGACTTCCCGGCCTCCATGGTGCCCGTCTACAAGCGGGTGGTGGAGATCCTCCCCCGCTTCCAGGTGGAGGGCGGAAAGGCGGTGGACTACTCCGTGGCGTACCCTCGCGCGGCGTTCGACCGCCAGTCCATCCTGTGGGACCTGAACTACTTCAAGTACCACTTCCTGAAGCTGGCGCACATCCCGTTCAACGAGGCGCGGCTGGAGAAGGACTTCAAGCGGCTGACCACCTTCCTCCTGGGGGCGGACACCCGCCACTTCCTGTACCGCGACTTCCAGTCGCGCAACATCATGCTGCGCGACGGGGAGCCCTGGTTCATCGACTACCAGGGCGGCCGGCGGGGGGCGCTGCAGTACGACGTCGCCTCGCTCCTCTTCGACCCCAAGGCCGCCATCCCGGAATCGCTCCGCGACGAGCTGCTGGAGCACTACCTGGACTCGCTGGAGCGGTACCTTCCCGTGGACCGCGAGCAGTTCCGGCAGCACTTCCGGGGCTACGTGTTCGTGCGGATCATGCAGGCGATGGGGGCGTACGGCTACCGCGGCTTCTTCGAGCGCAAGCCGCGCTTCCTGGCGAGCGTCCCGCCCGCGATCCGCAACGTGGAGCGGTTGATGGAGACCGGGTTCCTCCCCATCGAGGTCCCCGAGCTGCGCGCCGTGTTCGAGCGCATCGTCGCGTCGAAGACGCTGCGGAAGACGCCCGTGGAGGTGCCGCCCGGGCTCACCGTGCAGCTGGGGAGCTTCAGCTACAAGAACGGCTACCCGGAGGACGCGGGCGGCCACGGCGGCGGCTTCGTCTTCGACTGCCGCGCGCTCCACAACCCCGGGCGCTACGCCGAGTACGCCGGGCTCTGCGGGTGCGACGAGCCGGTGGCGAAGTTCCTGGAGGAGGTCCCGGAGGTGGAGGAGTTCTGGACCCACGTCCGCGGGATCGTGGACAACCAGGTGCAGACCTACCTGACCCGCGGCTTCACCTCGCTCAGCGTGCACTTCGGGTGCACGGGGGGACAGCACCGCTCGGTGTACTTCGCCGAGCGCCTGGCGAAGCACCTGCGGGAAGAGTTCCCGGAGGTGAACGTCGTGCTGACGCACCGCGAGGAGGGGCGCTGGCCCGCGCGGGCCAACCCGGAGCTGGCGGCCGCGGCGGCCCGGCCGGCGGTGGAGACGCAGGTCCCCGGGTGAGCGTGGACGCCGTGCTCTTCGCGGCCGGGCTGGGGACGCGCCTGCGGCCGCTGACGGACCGGATTCCCAAGGCGCTGGTGGAGGTGGGCGGCGTCCCCATGCTGGAGCGGGTGGCCCGCCGGGTGATCGAGGCGGGTGCGGACCGCCTGGTGATCAACGTCCACCACCTGGGCGAGCAGATCGAGCGCTACGTGGCCGAGCGCGACGGGTGGGGCGTGGAGGCGCTCGTCTCCCGCGAGGAGGGACCGGGGCCGCTGGAGACCGGGGGCGGGCTGCTGCACGCGGCCCCCCTGCTGCGCCGCGACGCGCCCTTCTTCATCCACAACGCGGACGTCGTGACCGACCTGCCGCTGCGGGAGATGTACGGCGCGCACCTGGAGCAGGGCGCGCTCGCCACCCTGGCGGTGATGGACCGCCCCACCTCGCGCAAGCTCCTCTTCGACGACCGGGGGCTCCTGGGCCGGACCGACGTGCGGAAGGGGCTGGACCTCCGCGTCCGCCCGGCCGAGGGCCCGGTGCGTGCCCTGGCCTTCGCCGGGGTGCACGTGGTCTCCCCGGACCTCTTCCCGCTCGTCACCGAGCGCGGCACCTTCTCCATCCTGGACCCGTACGTCCGCCTCTCGGGCGAGGGGGCGCGGATCCTCCCCTTCCGCGTGGACGGCTCGCTGTGGCTGGACATCGGCCGGCACGAGCAGCTGGAGGAGGCCAACCGCCGGCTCGCGGGGATGGCGCCCGCCGGCTGATCCGGGCCGTCCCTGGAATGCTCCTTGCCGAAGGCGTAGGCCTCGACAAAAGGTCTACGCCACAGGCAGAACGGAGCCACGAATGAGACGGAACCCCCTGCTCGTACTCACCCTGGCGGTGGCGGCGGGCGCGTGCACCATGGAGCGGCCGTCGCCGGACGACAACCCGGACCTCCGGTACGAGTCGGCGAAGACCTCCGCGCCCGACATGCAGGACGTCACCCGGGCCGCCGACGAGCCCGGCGCGGGGAGCGACCCGGCATACCAGACGCCCGCGCCGACGCCGCCGGTGGCGGTCCCCGACGACCGGGGGGGGCTCACGGCCACGGGGCGCTTCCTCCCTGTCAACCAGTACCCGATCAACGCCTCGGTTACGGTCTCGAACGCGGGGACCACGGGGACGCTGGTGTCGGTCGCCATCTACGACGCCGGTCCGAGCCCCGCCTTCAAGGCAAGCATCAACCGGGGTCCGTGCGGCAACACCGGCCCGGAGGTCGCGCCGCTGGACATGCGCTTCCAGGTCGGCGCGAGCAACGTCGGGGCGGCTTCGGACACGGTGCCCATCCCCGCGACCACGGTGATGAACGGGCAGCACGTGGTGGTGCTCAAGCCGGGGAACGCGGGCCCGGCCACGCCGCCCATCGCCTGCGCCCCCATCCCCGCGAACCAGGCGCAGGTCCGCCCGTAGCGCTGGGACAGGCCGGCAAAACGACGGCGCCCCCACCGGGAGATTCCGGTGGGGGCGCCGTTCTGCGTATGAACCCTAGTGGTTCGGGAATGGCGGCGGGGCGATGACCAGGCCGCTCCGGGTCACGCGCGGGCGCTCCGGCGAGGGCTCGTCCTCCGCCACCTCGCGGTGCGTCCAGCGGAAGTACACCACCGTGATGGCCACCCAGATGGTCAGCGCCCCCGGGACCCACATGATCAGACCGCCCAGGCGCTGGTCGTCCAGCGCCGAGAGGGGGAAGATCCGCGGCGCCTCCACGTACCAGGTGTACAGCTCGACCCGGGAGAAGGTGATCAGCGCCGCCGTCACCATCATGGGGATCCCCAGGACGAACAGGTACATCATCTGGAGCGGCGGCGCGATGCGGGGGAGCTCCGGGAGCGGGCTCATGACCGGCCACCACATGATCGTCCCCGTCACCATGATCATCAGGTGCATCGCCACGTGCACGCCGTGGTCGCGCATCATCAGGTCGTACGGGCCGGGGAAGTGCCAGGCCAGGAAGATGACGTTGTTGAGCGCGAAGGCCACCAGGGGGAAGGTGAGCAGCCGCGCCACCTTACCGATCGCCCGCACGTTCACCGCCGGGCGCAGCATCCAGTCCGGGATGGCGTACAGCAGGAACGGCGGCATCACCAGGATCAGCACCAGGTGCTGCACCATGTGCGCGCTGAACAGGAAGTAGTCGCTCAGCTCGTGCAGCGGGCCCTGGAGGGCCAGGAAGATGATCGCCATGGCGAGCACGAAGCTCGCCACCTTCCGCGGCGGGACGGGGCGGGCTCCGGGGAAGCGGCGGCGCAGGGGCCCGATCAGCAGGAAGTACGCGGCGAAGAGGAGGAGCCACCCGACCATGAAGTCCGAGTAGACCCTCCACTCCGTCCACGCGAACGACTCCTGGTGGAGCAGGAAGAGCGTCGAGAACGACCACATACCGCGTACCTCTCCGCCTGCGTGCCGGGAAGGGGACGTCTAGGAGACGTGCCCCTGCTCCAGCAGCGCCGGCAACACGTGGAACAGCATGTAGAGCGAGACGATCACGAGGGTGCCCAGCAGCGCCGGGAAGATGAAGATCCCCGTGAAGAGCTTGCTGTCGAACTTCAGGTGCATGTAGAACATCACCACCAGGATGAACTTGGCGGCGGACAGCACCCCGATGATGAGCGCGGCGGTGCCGGCCGCGAACACCTCGTTCACCTCGCCCAGGTAGCCCAGCACCTCCAGGAAGGTGAGGAGGAAGAGCGCCACCCCGATCCAGAAGTAGACCTTGTTGCTCGGGTGCGTGTGCTGGTCGTGGATGACCTCTCGCTGCTCGCTTGTCATCGGGCCGCTCACTTGATGAGGTAGACGAGGGGGAAGATCACGATCCAGATCACGTCCACGAAGTGCCAGTACAGGCCGGCGATCTCCACGTTCAGCGCCTTGTGCGGGGGGATCTTCCCGCGGTAGGAGAGGAAAGCCAGCGTGATCAGGTAGAGCACTCCGACCGTGACGTGCGCGCCGTGGAAGCCGGTCAGCAGGTAGAAGCTGGACGCGAACAGGTTGGTCCCGAGCTCCAGCCCCTCGTGGTAGAAGTGCGTGAACTCGTAGACCTGGGCCCCCAGGAAGAGCGAGCCGCCGAAGGCGGTCGCCAGGAGCCATCCCACCGAGCCCTTGCGGTTGCCGCGCTGGGTGTAGTTCAGGGCGAACACCATGAACACCGAGCTCATCAGCAGCACGAAGGTGCTGACGGTGGTGAGCGGGATGTTCAGGATCCCCTCGACGGCCGTTCCGTCGGGGAGCACGGTGTCGTGCGGGTAGGGCCCGGTGAGGCTCTTCCCCTTGTACGCCATGTAGGTCCCGATCAGCGACCCGAAGAGCAGGCACTCGGAGCCGATGAAGCCCCAGAACGCCATCTTCCGGCTGTCGAGCCCCGTGCTGGTGTCGATGTGCGCGGGGTGCGCCGCGTGCGCCATCGCGTGTGCGTGATCCATGAAGTTCAGTCGAAGCGTAGGTTCCGGGTGGTCGGGGACGGGCGGCCTCCCGCCCGTCCCCCGTCCCCTCTCAGTGTCCGTGGCCCGGCTCGAAGGCCCACTGGTAGATGGAGTAGATGGTCAGCACCAGCCCCGCGATGGACACGTACCACAGGTTGTACCAGGCGCTCTCCGGGCTGGCCTGGCGGAAGATCAGCATCCCGAAGGTCACCGTGATCCCGAAGGCCAGCACGACGGGCCAGTAGGACGGCGGCGGGAGGTGGATCCCCAGGTCGTGCGCGGACATCTTGCTCTCGTCGTCCGGGTACTCCAGCTCGGCCACCTGCGCCCCGCCGATGGTGATCTGCTCGGTGTCCTCGTCCTTGCGGCCGTGCGGGATCCCCGCCTCCTTGGTGGGGTCGCCCTCCCAGAGCGGCATGCGGGAGCGGACCACCGGGAGCTCGCGGAAGTTGTACTCCGGCGGCGGGGAGGGGATGCTCCACTCCAGCGTCGCGGCGCCCCAGGGGTTCGGCCCGGCGAGCTTCCCCTTCTTCCAGGCGGTGAAGAGGTTGTACGTGAAGACCAGCGTTCCCAGCCCGATGATCATGGACCCGATGCTGGCGAGCATGTTCATCCCGTCGAAGCCCAGCCCCTCGGAGTAGGTGAAGATGCGGCGCGGCATCCCGTACAGCCCGAGGTAGTGCATCGGGAAGAAAGTCAGGTTCATCCCGATGAAGGTCAGCCAGAAGTGCACCTGCCCGAGACGCTCGTCCAGCAGGCGGCCGAAGACCTTGGGGTACCAGTAGTACATCCCCGACCAGAGTCCCAGCACCGTCCCCCCGAAGAAGACGTAGTGCAGGTGCGCGACCACGAAGTAGGTGTCCGTCTGCTGCAGGTCGGCCGGGGCGGCGGAGTGCATCACCCCGGAGATCCCGCCGACGGTGAACATCGCGATGAAGGCGATGGAGAAGAGCATGGCGGTGGTGAAGCGGATGGCGCCGCCCCACATGGTCCCCAGCCAGTTGAAGATCTTGATCCCGGTGGGGATCGCGATCAGCATGGTCGCCAGCGCGAAGAAGGTGTCCGCGATCGGTCCGAGCCCCACGGCGAACATGTGGTGGCTCCACACGCCCCACCCCAGCCAGCCGATCAGGATCCCCGAGAACACCATCACGTTGTAGCCGAAGAGCGGCTTGCGCGAGAAGGTGGGGAGCACCTCGGAGACCATCCCCATGATGGGGAGGATGAGGATGTACACCTCGGGGTGCCCGAACATCCAGAACAGGTGCTGCCAGAGGAGCGGGTCGGCGCCGGACCGCAGGGAGTCGTAGAACACCGTCCCGAACAGGCGGTCGAACATGAGCTGCGTGGACGCGATGGTGAACACCGCGAGCGCGGTCACGATCAGCACGTTGGTGACCAGCACCATCCAGGTGAAGATCGGCATCCGCATGAGCCGCATCCCCGGAGCGCGCAGGTTGATGATCGTGACGATGAAGTTCAGCGACGCGATGATCGACGACATCCCCACGATCTGCAGGCCCAGGACGTAGAAGTCCATGTTCAGCCCGGGATTGTACGTCTCGGTCGTGACCGGCGGGTAGGCGAACCACCCGCCGTTGGGCGCCTGCGACCCCATCCCCGGCACCAGCGCCAGCAGGAAGGAGATGTTCAGGTAGATGGCGCCGAACAGGTAGATCCAGAACGACAGCGCGTTCAGGCGCGGGAACGCCACGTCGCGCGCGCCGATCTGCAGCGGGACCAGGAAGTTGAAGAACGCGGCGGTGAGCGGCATGAGCGCCAGGAACACCATGGTGACCGCGTGCGTCGTGAACAGCTGGTTGTACATGTCCGCGCTGAGGAACTCGTTCCCCGGCACGGCGAGCTGCACGCGGACCAGCAGCGCCTCGAGCCCCCCCACGAGAAAGAAGATGAAGGAGGCGATGCCGTACATGATGCCGATCCGCTTGTGATCGACGGTCATGATCCAGCTCCGGAGCCCCGTGTTTTCCTTGTGCGCGGCTACGTGGGGGGGGGTAGCCACCGTTGTGGTCGATGCCATTCCTACTCCATCGGGTTGCGGCGCGGCCCGCCGTGCCTCACGGCGGTGCTCCCGGGCGCCTGTCCACGAAACGCGGCCCCGCCGTTCGCGCGGGGCGCCCTGGTCACTGCAGGCTCTGCAGGTACGCGACGATGTACCTGATCTCCTCGTCCTTGAGGCCCAGGTTCGGCATCTTGGACCCCGGCTTGATGGCCGGGGGGTTCCGGAGCCAGGCGGCGAGGTTCTCGGCGTTGTTCTCCAGGATCCCCGCGGCCAGGGTGCGGCGCCGCCCGAAGTGGGTCAGGTTCGGGCCCAGCCGGCCCACCATGTTGGTCCCCTGGATGACGTGGCACCCGGCGCACGTCCCCTGGGTGGTGAGCTGCTTGCCCAGCGCGATGGCCGAGTCGCGCGGCGTCACGGGGGTGAGGTCGCGCGCGGGCTGGTACTCGTTGCGGAGCCACTCCCGGAAGCTGTCCGGGGTGTGGGCCACCAGCCGCATCTTCATCAGGGCGTGCGAGTCGCCGCAGAACTCGGCGCAGGCGCCCAGGTACACGCCCGGCTCGCGCGGGGTGAAGCTGATGTAGTTGATCTTGTTGTTGATCAGGTCGCGCTTCCCGCCCATCTGGGGGACCCAGAAGGAGTGGAGCACGTCGCCGGCGGTCATGCGGAGCAGCACGGGCGTCCCCACGGGGACGTGGATCTCGTTGGCGGTGTAGACCGTGTCCCGGCCGCCGTTGATGGGGTAGCGGAACTCCCACCACCACTGCCACCCGACGACGTCCACCGTGAGCGCGGTCCCCTCCTCCGGCATGCGCTGCGTGGCGAAGATGGTCTGCACGGTGGGGATTGCGATGATCGCCAGGATCACCGCGGGGATCAGCGTCCAGGCCAGCTCCAGGCGGGTGTTGCCGTGGGTCTGCTCGGGCTCCGGCATCCCGGGCTGGTAGCGGAACCGGTAGCAGATGTAGCCGATGAGCGCGAACACGATCAGCCCGACGGCCACCCCCAGGTAGGTCGTCAGGTTCTGGAGCTCCAGGAGCTGGTCCGCGTACTCGGAGCGGGGATCGTAGATCGTCTGCGGGTACTTCTCGATGTTGCCCCCGTCGCACCCCGCGAGGAGGAGCAGCGGGAGCGCCCACAGCGAGCTGCGTCCCGGGCGCGACGCGGCGGTCCGGTCCGGAGTCCCGGACGCCGGCAGCGAGTCGGTCCGCCGGTGTCCGGAGGGGTTCGCGCGTGACTTCATGGTGATGAGGCTCTCGGCGTTCAGAATGGGCGCTCGATGGTGTGCGGACGGCGGGGCGGCGTACGCAAGAAACGAGCGGCCCCGCCGGAACGCGCGCATAATAGCCCGCGCCAGGGGGCGCCGCCAGACCCGCTGCGGCGCCCCCGCGGGCGCGGAAGCTGAGTCGGCACGGTGGAATGTAGCGGGGCCTCCCTGCCTCGTCTGTAGGGGGCCGCCCCACAGCCCCGTAGGGGTTTTAGCCCGCCCCCGGCCCGCCACTACCGGCGCCCGCGGGAGCCGGGTACCATTGTGGGATGGCGAGCACGCGGATGCACACCGGCCGGCGGAGCCCTCCCCGCGCGGGAGGCGGCCCCTCGTGGGGGGACCGCATCCGCGCCGTGCGCAACGTCCCGCCGTTCCTGCGGATGGTGTGGGGCACCCACCGTGGCTACACGCTGGGGATCGCGGCGCTGCGCCTGGTGCGGGCCTTCGTCCCCATCGCCACGCTGTGGGTGGGGAAGACCATCGTGGACACGGTGGTGGAGGCCACGCGCACCGGGGTCCCGGACTGGAGGCAGCTGACGGAGCTGGTGCTGCTGGAGTTCGCCATCGTGGCGCTGGGGGAGGTCGCGGCGCGTACGGGGACGCTGCTGGAGTCGCTGCTAGGGGACCTGTTCTCCAACCGGATGAGCGTCCGCCTGATGGAGCACGCGGCCACGCTGGACCTGGAGCACTTCGAGGACCCCCGCTTCTACGACCGGCTGGAGCGCGCCCGCCGCCAGACGGTGGGGCGCATCGCCCTGCTGAGCCAGCTCTTCGGGCTGGCCCAGGACGTGGTGACGCTGCTCACCCTGGTGGGGACGCTGCTCGCCTTCTCCCCCCTCCTCTTCGCCCTGCTGGTGCTGGCGGTGATCCCCTCCTTCGTGGGGGAGACGCACTTCGCCGCGCTGGGGTACTCGCTGCTCTACCAGTGGACGCCGGAGCGGCGGAAGCTGGACTACTACCGCCTGGTGGCGGCCTCGGACAAGACGGCCAAGGAGATCAAGCTCTTCGGCCTCTCTCCCTGGCTGATCCGCGAGTACCGCGAGCTGGCGGACCGCTTCTACGACGCCAACCGGAAGCTCGCCGTCCGCCGCAACCTGGCGAGCACCGGCCTGTCGCTGGTCTCCACGCTGGGGTACTACGCGGCGTTCGGCACCATCGTGTACCGCACCGTGCTGGGGATCCTCACGCTGGGCGACCTGACGCTCCTGGCCGGGGCCTTCTCCCGCTCGCGCGACCTGATCCAGCGGATGCTCCTGGCGACGAGCGACCTGTACGAGCAGGCCCTCTACCTGGACGACCTGTTCGTCTTCCTGGGGATGCGGCCGCGGATCGCACGCCCGGAGGCGCCGCTCCCGGTGCCGGTGCCGGCCCGCGATGGGTTCGAGTTCCGGGACGTCTGGTTCCGGTACCCGGCGGCGAAGGAAGAGGGGACGGCCGGCAGCGGCGATGGGGATGGCCGGGGCCCGCCGCCTCCCGACGATCCGTCGTGGGTGCTGCGGGGGGTGTCGTTCCGCATCCGGCCGGGGGAGCGGGTGGCGCTGGTGGGGGAGAACGGGGCGGGGAAGACCACCGTCACCAAGCTGATCGTCCGCCTGTACGAGCCCGACCGCGGGGAGATCCTGCTGGACGGGGAGCCGCTCTCGGCCTACGACCCGGAGGAGCTGCACCGGCAGGTGGGCGTCATCTTCCAGGACTTCGTGCGCTACGACATGCGCGCGGAGGAGAACATCGCGGTGGGGCGGATCGCCGCGCTGATGGACGATCCCGCCGCGGCGACGGCGCGGGTGGAGGATGCGGCGGGGCGCTCGCTGGCGGCGGAGGTGATCGAGGCGCTCCCGGAGCGCTACCGCACCATGCTGGGGCGCCGCTTCGAGGGCGGAGTGGACCTGTCCGGCGGCCAGTGGCAGAAGGTGGCGCTGGGCCGCGCCTACATGCGCGACGCGCAGCTCCTCATCCTGGACGAGCCCACCGCGGCGCTGGACGCGCGGGCGGAGTACGAGGTGTTCCGCCGCTTCGCGGACCTCACCGAGGGGAAGATGGCGATCCTGATCTCACACCGCTTCTCAACGGTGCGCATGGCCGACCGGATCGTGGTGCTGGAGCACGGGCGCGTGCTGGAGGAGGGGACGCACGAGGAGCTGCTGCGGCTGGAGGGGCGCTACGCGGAGCTGTTCGGCCTGCAGGCGGCGGGGTACCGGTGAGGGGCGCCCGCAGGACGATGCTGGTGGCGGCCGGCGCCTTCGGCCTGCTCGCGGTCGGCGCGGGGATCCTGGGCTTCGAGGGCGCGGCGGGGGCGCTGGGGGCGGCGATGCTGGTGTGTATCCTCCTCGCTCCCTGGGCCACGCGCTGAGCGGCCACGGGGGGGGGGGGGGGGGGGGGGG
>DASYWD010000180.1 GCA_035936415.1 Longimicrobiaceae bacterium | reverse complement strand
CGGCGGCGAAGCGCTCCAGCGTCGCGGCGCGCACCGGCTCGGCGCCGTTGAAGGCGACCCGCCAGCAGGACAGGTCGAGCCCGGCGCAGGCGCCCGGGTCCGCCGCGGCCCGGCGGGCGCACAGGTCGTAGGCGAAGCTGGGGCCGCCGGAGGTGGTGGCGCGGTGCCGCGAGATGGCTTCCATCCAGACCAGCGGGCGCTGGAGGAAGGTGGCGGGCGCCATGAGCAGGCAGCGGCCGCCCGACCAGAGGGGCTGCAGGAGGGTGCCCACGAGTCCCATGTCGTGGAACAGCGGGAGCCATCCCACCACGACCGACCCGGGGCCCTGCGCGAAGGCGTCCTGAATCATGGCCTCGTTGGCGAGCAGGTGGCGGTGGGCCACCATCACCCCCCTGGGCTCGGCCGTGGAGCCGGAGGTGTACTGCAGGAACGCGAGGTCGTCGGGGGAGACGGCGGGGTCGCGCCACGCCCCGGCCGCCTGCGCGGGGGCCTCCCCGAGGGGGAGCCAGTCGAGGCCGGAGAGCTCGCCGCCCGGGTCGATCCGCCCCAGGCGCTCCATCCAGCCCGCGGTCGTCAGCGCCAGGCGCGCCCCGGAGCTCCGGGCGACGGCCGCCAGGCGCGGCAGGGCCCGCGGGTGCTCGGGGGCCTGCACCGGCACCGCCACCGCGCCCGCGTAGAGACATCCGAAGAAGCCGGCGAGGAAGTCGAGCCCGGGCGGGAAGGCGAGCAGCACCGGCTGGCCGCGGAGCCCGCGCTCCTGGAGGACCGCAGCCACGCCCCGGGCCCGGGCGTCGAGCTCCCCCGGGGTGAGCGTCGCCCCCGGCTCGAGCCCGTCGGGGAGGAACGTCCAGGTCTGCCGCCCCGGGTCGGCCGCGGCCCGGGCGCGCAGGAGCTCCACGAGGGTGGCGCAGCCCCCCGCCGCGGCGGCCGGGGCGCCCGCTGGCCTGTGGTCGATCTCGGTCCAGTTCATTCAGAGCACACGTTCTCTCCAGGGTACCCGCCCCGTCCCGCAGTCGGGCGGGCACGAGGCTGTGATCGCCCTCGGCGGTGTGGCTGTGTGGATCGATAACTAACGGTGCGGCTTGTTCTTTGTCAATACCTGATCTGAATTATGCGGCTGTGGATCGGAGGTCCGGGTGCCGCCCGTCGGGTGGGCGAGAAGCGGCTCCTCCAGCACCGTCCGGGGGCATGCTTCCTGCGCCGCGTCGACACCGCGACGGACCCGGAGGCGCAGAACGTGACGAGTTCGGTCTGCCCTTCCGGCACAACGAGAAACGCACGGAGGAAACCATGTACACCACGCTTCGCTCGGGTAGAGCCGCCGCGCTCCTGATGCTCCTCCCGTTGTTCGCGGTGGGCTGCAGCAGTCGAACCGCGACGGTGGCGACAGCCGCCGGAGGGGCGGCTGCAGCGGTCGCCCTGTCCGACCAGAACGCAGAGGGCGAGGCGCACGGCACCCTCGCCGAGCTGGATCGCCGGACCCGGGCGGTCTTCGCTTCGATGGGCTTGCAGATCACCAAGAGCTCCACCGAGACCAGCGGCTCCGAGCGCGAGTACGAGGCCCGGAGCGGCGATCGCGTGGTCCACGTGAAGCTCGAGCAGCCGGCGGGCAGCCACATGACCAAGGTCAGCGTTTCCTCCCGGCGAGGAACCACCCTCGACTACGACGTGAGCCACGCGCGGACGGTGCTCGCGCGGATCCAGCAGCAGTCGTAGCGCCGGTCGTGATCGCACGCAAGCCGCCCCGGGTCCGGACCCGGGGCGGCTTGCGTTCCGTGCCGTGCGTCCTGCGGGCGCCGGCCTACAGTCCCACCCAGTAGCTGATCTTGAGGGCGAAGGCGTTGTCGGAGGGCGCGCGGAAGAGCGCCGCGCGGTCGCGGGCGAACTCCTGGAACCGCTCGTAGGCGCCGCTCGCCAGCAGCGGCTGCGCGAAGAGCTCCAGCGAGAGGTTGGGCGTGAAGTTGACGTTCGTACTGGTTCGCCCCGGCAGCTCGGCCTTCATGGCCACGACCTCTTCCGTGCTGAACACGCCGGGAGAAGGAGGAACCCGTCCTCCCGGAAGCTGCGCACCTGCTCGTCCGTGATGTACATGGGTCTCGCTCCTGTTGGGGGAGGTGAAGTCACGCCTGGCCCAATCACTGCTCCGCCGGATCGGGGGCGGCTCCCTCCGACTCCGGCGGCAGGACGTCCGTGCCGGAATCGAAGACCACCTGGCCGTAGTCCAGCTTGATGAACCGGTCGGCCACTCCGTAGTACTGGTCGTCATGGGTGATGGCGAAGACGGTCTTCCCCCGCGCCCGCAGCTGGGGGAGCAGCTCGTTGTAGAAGATCTGCTTGAACTGCGGGTCCTGGTCGGCCGCCCACTCGTCGAACAGGTAGATGGGGCGGTCCTCCAGGTACGCGGTGAGCAGCGCCAGCCGCTTGCGCTGTCCCTGGGAGAGGTCCGTGGTGGAGAGCCGTCCCCCCTCCACCTTCACCTTGTGCTCCAGGTGGAGCTCCTCCAGGTAGCGGGCCGCCTGGCCGTCGAGCTCCTGCTCCTCCAGCCCCAGCAGGCTGTCGAAGAGGAAGAAGTCGGAGAAGACCGTGGAGAAGAGGGCGTAGAGGCGCGGCAGCTCCGCCGGCCCCACCGGCTCTCCGTCGAGCAGCACCTCCCCCGACTCGGGCGTGTAGAGCCCCGTCAGCAGCTTCGCCAGCGTGGTCTTGCCGCTCCCGTTGCCGCCCGTCAGGAAGACGATCTGGCCGGGCTCGAAGCGGAGGTTCACCGGCCCGAGGGTGAAGCTGCTCTGGTCGCGCTCGGACCTGTAGCTGTGGGTGATCCCCGCCAGCTCGAGCGAGCGCCACCCCGCCTGGGCCGTGCCGGCGCGCTGCGGCACCGCGGGGGTGGCGCTGTCCAGGGCCAGCCCCAGGCTCTCCACCTTGCGCATGGACGCCATGGCCCGGCTGAGCTGGGGAACCGAGTTCATCACCACCTGGATGGGGGTGACCATGAACAGGATCGCCAGCACGTAGCCGGTGAGCACCTCGCGCGACGCGGGCATGTAGACGGGCGCCGCGAAGGCGATCAGCCCCACCAGCACGAACACCAGCACCTGCCCCCAGCTCACCGCGCCGGCGAAGAGGCGCTGCGCCGCGAGGCTGTTGGCGGCCATCTCCCCCGCGGTGCGCTCCAGCCGCTCGTCCAGGAAGGTGCGGCGCCGCTCGTGGTGGAGCTTCAGCTCCTTGACCGCCTCCGTCACGGCGCGGAAGTGCTGGAAGAGCTCGTCCGTCTTCTCGCGCATCGCCCCGACGTGCCGCTGCGCCCTGAGCAGGGGGTACTGGTACATGAAGACCGCCAGCACCAGGAAGAACACGACCCCGATGAGCAGCTTCCAGGAGAGGATGCCCATGTACACCAGCAGTCCGACCACCACCGTCAGGTTCATGCAGAGCAGCGGCAGCACGGCCACCATGCCGGTCACCGTGGGGATGTCGGTGGACAGCGTGGCGAGCAGCCCGGCGGAGCCCACCTCCTCCAGCTTGCGCAGCGGGGCCGCGAGAATGCGCCGGCTCATCACCATGCGCAGGTGCAGCGCAGCTCTCTCCATGAGGTAGACGAGCAGGTAGTCTCCCCCGAAGCGCGCGAACGGGAGCACCACGCAGATGCCCACGAAGAGCCACACGTAGGTGGCGGAGGGGGATCCGCCGGCGTTGATGACGTGGTTGACCACGCCGATCAGGACCGTGTTCGCCAGGCCGTTCACGATCCCGGCGACGATCACCAGGGCGGCGAGCAGCCGCACGTGGCGGACGCCCCGGGCGTGGCGCGTCACGAAGCCGAGAAGACTGCCTAGACTCCCGAAGAGCTGCATGTCACCTGTTCCGGTTCGGGAAAGAGGGTTGTCGGCGGCGCGGCGGCGCTCGGCCCGGACGGTCGCGAGCAGGTGGGCGGATGGGCAGAACCCACCGTGTCCGCTGGTAAACTCCGCAACGGACCTGGCGGCAATCCATCTGCTCTTTACGGGTCACGACGCACAGGACAGGGGCAAGGGCTGAGCCACGCTCCCGGCAGGTGACTCAACCCCCAGTCGGGCAGCGACTTAGGGCTCCCGCCGGGATTCCGGCCTTCGGCGTGGTGTGAACAGGGCTGCACGGAAGTGTGCAGCCCTGTTTACAGGGTACGGCCGCTGTGAATCTTGTTTCGCACCGGTGGGCATCGGCGCCGACACGGCGAGCGGGCAGGAAGGGGCGGGAGTGGGGAGGGGCCGCGTGCGCCAGGGTGAGATTGCGCAGCGTGAGGCCGGGTCCGGCGGGAAGCTCAGTTAGCGGATGCGGAAGATCGCCGGGGAGCCCGACGTCCGGAGCCCGGTGGAGCGGCGGAAGATCTGCCGGAGCGCAGCTTCTGGATCCGGGCACGCAACCGATGAGGCCCGGTACCGTTGGCTGGCACCGGGCCGACTATGGCTGAGCAGGCTCCGGGAATAGAGCTTCGCGCCCTCCTGCTACTCCACCGTCACGCTCTTCGCCAGGTTCCGCGGCTGGTCCACGTTGCACCCGCGAAGCACCGCGATGTGGTAGGCCAGGAGCTGCAGCGGCACGCTCGCCAGGATCGGCGTCAGCGCGTCGTGCGAGCGCGGGATCTGGATCACGTGGTCCACCACGTCCAGCAGCTCCGTGTCGCCCTCGGTGATGATGCCGATGATGCACCCGCCGCGCGCCTTCACCTCGTCGATGTTGGAGCGCACCTTGTCGTACACCCCGTCGCGCGGGGCGATGACCACCACCGGCATCTCCTCGTCGATCAGCGCGATGGGCCCGTGCTTCATCTCCGCGGCCGGGTACCCCTCGGCGTGGATGTACGAGATCTCCTTGAGCTTGAGCGCCCCCTCCAGCGCCGCCGGGAAGTTGTAGCCGCGCCCCAGGTACAGGAAGTTCCTGCTGTCCACGTACTCCTCGGCCAGCTCGCGGATCGCCGGGTCCATCTCCAGGATGCTCGCCACCTGCTCCGGGAGCTGCTGCAGCGCCCGTACGATCTCCCGCCCCCGCGACGCCGTGAGCGTCCCGCGCAGGCGCCCCAGGTGCACCGTGATCAGCCCCAGCACCACCACTTGCGAGGTGAACGCCTTTGTGGACGCGACCCCGATCTCGGGCCCCGCGTGCAGGTACACACCCGCGTCCGTCTCGCGCGCGATGGTGCTTCCCACCGAGTTGACGACTCCCAGCGTGGTGGCGCCCTGCTGCTTCGCCTCGCGCATGGCCCACAGCGTGTCCGCCGTCTCGCCGGACTGCGAGATGGAGATGGAGAGCGTGTTCGGCTCCACCACCGGCCGCCGGTAGCGGAACTCCGACGCGTATTCCACCTCCGTGGGGATGCGGGCGATGTCCTCCAGCATGTACTCGCCGATCAGCCCGCTGTGCCAGGAGGTGCCGCACCCCAGGATGATGATGCGCTGGATGGAGCGCAGCTCGTCGTCCATCCCGGTGAGGCCGCCCAGCTTCACCCCGCCCTCCTCCGCCAGGAGGCGCCCGCGCATGGTCTCGCGCAGGGTGCTGGGCTGCTCCATGATCTCCTTGAGCATGAAGTGCGGGTACCCGCCGCGCTCCACCTCCTCCAGGTCCCAGTCCACCCGGCTGACGGGGCGGTCCACCGGCCCCTGCGCCGGGCGGTGCACCGTGTACCCGTTGCGGGTGATGGTCGCCATGTCCCCGTCGTCCAGGTAGATGACGTCGCGCGTGTGCGCGATCACCGCCGACGCGTCCGAGGCCACGAACGTCTCGCTGTTCTCCCCCACGCCGATCAGCAGCGGGCTCCCGAGGCGCGCCACCACGATCTTGTCGGGGTCGCGCGTGGAGACCACGGCGATCCCGTACGTCCCCTCCACCTGCCGCAGCGCCGTCTCCACGGCCCGTTCCAGCGAGTCCTTGGCGCGCCCCTCGCCCTGGTCGTACACCTCCTCGATCAGGTGCACCAGCACCTCGGTGTCCGTCTCCGACTTGAAGACGTGGCCGCGGTCCTGGAGCAGCTTCCGCAGCGTCCCGGCGTTCTCCACGATGCCGTTGTGCACCAGCGCGAAGTCGCCCTTCTCGCTCACGTGGGGGTGCGCGTTGCGCTCCGTGGGGGGGCCGTGCGTCGCCCAGCGCGTGTGGCCGATCCCGTAGTTCCCCTCCACCGGCTCCTCCGCCACCAGCTTCTCCAGCTCCGCGATCTTCCCGGCCTCCTTGCGGACCTGGATGGTGCCGTTGCGCACCACGGCCACGCCCGCCGAGTCGTAGCCGCGGTACTCCAGGCGCTTCAGCCCGTGGAGCAGGAGGGGAGCCACCTGCTGCTCACCGATGTATCCTACGATGCCGCACATAGCGCGTCCTTCTTCTCGTGTGGGTGTCTTCGAGCTCCTGCAGTGCCGCTCACCCCGGTCCGCTTTCGCACTCTCGCACTTCGCACTCCCGCACTCATTCCGGCAGCGCCGCCCGCAGCGCCTCCACCAGCGCCGCGGCCTCGCCGCGCGTGGGCGCCTCGCAGATCACCCGGACGATGGGCTCCGTCCCGGAGGGGCGCAGGTGCGCCCACCTCCGCTCCGCCGGCCAGGAGAGCCGCAGCCCGTCCTGGCGGTCGGCGTCCGCCTCCGGGAAGCGCGCGGCCAGCTCGTCGTAGACGGCGTCCAGCGGCTGCTCCGGGCGCGGCACCTTCTCCTTCACGATCTCGTACCGGCCGATCTCCGCCGCCAGCGCGCCGAGCGGCCGGTCCGACTCGGCCAGGAGCTGCAGGATGAGCGCGGCCGCAACCGGCGCGTCGCGCGTCAGGTGCACGTCGGGGAGGATCACCCCCCCGTTCCCCTCGCCTCCCACGGTGGCGCCCTCCTTCTGCATGCGGCGCGCCACGTTGATCTCCCCCACGGGGGCCCGCACCAGCGGCACGCCCGCGGCCTCCGCCACGTCGTCCAGCAGACGACTGGTGGACAGGTTGGTCACCACCGGCCCGGGGCGGTGCGCCAGCACCAGCCTGGCCGCCAGCGCCAGCGTGTAGTCCTCGCCGATCGCCCGCCCCTCCTCGGAAACGAGCGAGAGCCGGTCCACGTCCGGGTCCGTGGCGAGCCCCACGACGGCGCCCGTCCGCCGCACCAGCTCCTCCAGCTCGCCCAGGTTCTCGGCCACGGGCTCCGGCTCGCGCGGAAAGAGGCCGTCCGTCTCCAGGTTGATGGCCTCCACCCGGCATCCCAGCGCCTCCAGCAGCCGCGGGAAGATGGTCCCCCCCGCCCCGCGCACGCAGTCCAGCGCCACGTGGAAGCGCCGCTCGCGGATCCGCTCCACGTCCAGGAAGGGGATCGCCAGGATCCGGTCCAGGTGCCGCTGCACCGCGCCCCCGTCCTCGGTCCGTCCGCCCAGGTCGCGCCACCCGGCGCGCGGGATCTCGCCATCCAGGAAGGCCCGCATCTCCGCGCCCTCCTCCGCGTCCAGGAACATCCCCGTGGGGCCGATGAACTTCAGCGCGTTCCACTCGATGGGGTTGTGGCTCGCCGTCACGGCCAGCCCCCCCACCGCGCCCAGGTCCTCGACCGCGAGCTGCACCCCGGGGGTCGCGGAGACGCCCACGTCCACCACGTCGCACCCCACCGACTGCAGCGCCGCCGTCGCCGCCCGGACGAACATGGGCCCGGAGACGCGCGAGTCCCGCCCGATCACCACCGTCTTCCCCTGCCCGGCGCCGCGCCGCAGCGCGTACGCCCCGAACGCCGCGGCGAAGTGCCCGATCACCTCCGGCGTGAGCCCCTCCCCCACCCGCCCCCGGACGCCGGAGACGCTGACCATCAGCTGCGAAGTATCGATCACCGGATGTCCTGGATTCACGGTCGATTAGGCCCGCCCGCCACGGCGGTCGGCGCGGAATTGTAGGGAGTCGGCGCCCCCTCCCGCAACCCGACGGACGGCGGGTCGCCGGGTGATGCAAGATCGGTTCTCCCCGTCCGCCGCTTGCCCCTCCCGCAGCGCGCCGTCTATCTTGCCGGCCTCCGTCCACCTCATACCGAAACCGACACGATGACCGACCAGAACCCCGCAGACGCGGGCGCCACGCACGGCTTCGGCACGCTCGCCGTGCACGCAGGGCAGCGCCCCGACCCCACCACCGGGGCCATCATTCCCCCCGTGTACCAGACCTCCACCTACGTGCAGCCCGAGCTGGGCCGGCACCTGGGCTACGAGTACGCCCGCACCCACAACCCCACCCGCGAGGCGCTGGAGGGGAACGTCGCCGCGCTGGAGGGCGCCGCGCACGGCCTGGCCTTCTCCTCCGGGACGGCCGCGCACGACACCATGGTCAAGATGTTCTCGGCCGGCGACCACGTGGTCTGCGGCGAGGGCGTCTACGGCGGCACCTACCGCCTGTTCTCGAAGGTGCTCGCCCGCATGGGGATCGACTTCACCTTCGTGGACAGCGGCAGCCTGGACGAGATCCGCGCCGCCATCCGGCCCACCACGAAGCTGGTGCACGTGGAGACGCCCACCAACCCCATGATGCGCCTCACCGACATCGCCGCCGCGGCCGAGATCGCGCACGCGGCCGGGGCGTGGCTCAGCGTGGACAACACCTTCGCCTCTCCGTACAACCAGCGCCCGCTGGAGCTGGGAGCGGACCTGGTGCTGCACTCCACCACCAAGTACATGAACGGGCACTCCGACATGGTGGGCGGGCTGGCGCTCACCTCCAGCGACGAGATCCACGAGCGGATGCGCTTCCTGCAGAACGCCGCCGGCGCCGTGCCGGGCCCATGGGACTGCTGGCTCGCGCTGCGCGGCACCAAGACGCTGCACCTGCGCATGGCCGCCCAGAACGCCACCGGCCAGCGGATCGCCGAGTGGCTGGAGGCGCACCCCCGCATCGAGCGCGTCTACTACCCCGGCCTGCCCTCGCACCCGCAGCACGAGCTCGCGCGGCGGCAGATGAAGGGCTTCACCGGGATGATCTCCGTGGAGACCGGCTCGCTGGAGAACGCGAAGAAGCTGGCGAACAGCACCCGCCTCTTCGCCCTGGCCGAGTCGCTGGGCGCCGTTGAGAGCCTGATCGGCCACCCCGCCATGATGACGCACGCCTCCGTCCCGGTGGACCGCCGCCAGGCAATGGGCCTCTCCGACGGGCTGGTGCGCCTCTCCTGCGGGGTGGAGGACGCGGACGACCTGATCGCCGACCTGGAGCAGGCGCTGTCGAGGGACTGACCGGGCCGGGTCTGCTGCCGGCGGAAACGGCGGCGAGTCCGGCGTTCCCCCGGCGCGGAGTGTGCGGGTGAGGTGGAACAGAGGAGCCCTCCGATGGATGATGTCCATCGGAGGGCTCGTTGCACGGGGACGCGCGGATCGTCTACGCCTCGCGATCGAGCTTTTCCCTGTACTCCCGGCTGTAGGCCGCCACGCTCGGCAGCAACCAGAGCGCCGCGAGGGCGAGCGGAACGACGATCGCCCACACGAAATGAAAGGGGTTCGCGCGGAAGTCGAAGGGACCGGCGCCCCCGGGACGGAACGCGAACGCAACGATGATTCCCACCCAGGCCAGCGTCCACCCGATCACCCATTTCCGGTGCCTCAGTGCCGGATTCCGAAGGTAGTCCGCCGCGGATTCCAGTGCGAGCACGTAGAAAAAGAAGCCAAGTCGAAGCGAGTCCAGCACGTGGTCCAGCAGGCTCCCGTCGCCGGGTCCGGAGATGAGTTCCGGGCGCACCTCGAGGATCATGAACGGGGCGATCAGGGCAGCGATCCCGAGGAGGAAGCCCATGACGCAGATCACAGCGAATACACGGACCGGCCAGGGCACGCGCGAAAGCATGTGCCACGGGCGGGTCCGACGAGCGGGCGCACCATGGTCGGGTCGGGTCGGCATGCGACACTCCAGGCGGTCACAAAGGAATTCTCAGGCCCTCCCTTGCGCACGGGACCGCCTGTAGGGAAGTTGGCGGCGGTTGGAGGGGCCCACGACGCACGAACGCATACCTGCAAGTGAAGATCCTGATCGTCGGAAACGGGGGGCGCGAGCACGCCCTCCTCTGGAAGCTGAAGCGGGACGCCCCGGACGCCGAGTTCTTCATCACCGGCGGGAACGGCGGGACGGCGGGGCTCGCCGAGCACCTCCCCTTCAAGCCGGACGAGCTCCAGTCGCTCGCGGGATGGGCCGAGAATCAGAAGGTTGCCCTCACTGTCGTGGGCCCCGAGGTGCCGCTGGCCGAAGGGATCGTGGACCACTTCGGGATGCGGGGGCTCCCGGTGTTCGGCCCCACCGCGAAGGCGGCGGAGATCGAGAGCTCCAAGGCGTTCGCCAAGGGTCTCATGCAAAAGCACGGGATCCCCACCGCCGCCTTCCACGTCTTCCACGAGCTCCCGGCCGCGGAAGCGTACATCCGCGAGCAGGGCGCCCCGCTGGTGGTCAAGGCCTCCGGCCTCGCGGCCGGCAAGGGCGCGGTGGTGTGCGGCACGACCGGGGAGGCGCTGGCCGCCGCCCGCGAGATGCTGGGCGAGGGCGTCTTCGGCTCGGCGGGAAGCGAGATCGTGGTGGAGGAGTTCATGCGCGGCGAGGAGCTGTCCGTCTTCGCCCTGGCGGACGGGAAGGTCGCCGTCCCCATGCTCCCCGCGCAGGACCACAAGCGCGTCGGCGAGGGGGAGACCGGGCCCAACACCGGCGGGATGGGCGCCTACGCCCCCGTCTCGCTCGCCACGCCGGAGCTGATGGAGCGCGTCGCGCGCGAGATCCTCGCCCCCACCCTCGCCGCCATGGCGAAGGAGGACCGCCCCTTCCGCGGCCTGCTCTACGTCGGCCTGATGCTGACGCCCGCGGGGCCGAAGGTGGTGGAGTTCAACTGCCGCTTCGGCGACCCGGAGACGCAGGTGGTGCTCCCCATGCTGGAGAGCGGGCTCCTGGAGCCGATGCTCGCCATCGCCCACGGCGGCTCCATCGCGGGGTTGGAGCTGCGCTTCCGTCCCGGCGCCGCCGCCACCACCGTGCTCGCCTCCGGCGGCTACCCCAGGGACTACCGGGTCGGCCTCCCGGTGACCATCCCGGCCGAGGTGGAGGACGCCGCCGACCTCCTGGCCTTCCACGCCGGCACGAAGCGGGCGGACGGGGCGCTCCTCACCTCCGGCGGCCGCGTGCTCTCCGTGACCGCCCTCGCGCCCACGGTCCCAGAGGCCGCCGCGCGCAGCCGCTGGGCCGCGGAGCGCGTCGCGTTCGAGGGGAAGCAGTTCCGGGGCGACATCGGGTGGAGGGAGGGACGGCGTGCCTGAGCTCCCCGAAGTCGAGACCATCGTCCGCGACCTCGCCCGCCTCCTCCCCGGCGCCACCATCCGCGACGTGGAGGTACTCCACGCGGACCTGATCGGCGGCGAGGGGGCCGCGGAGTTCGCGGCGGGGCTGCGCGGGGCGAGGGTGGAGGCGGTGGCGCGGCGGGCGAAGAACATCCTTCTCCACCTGGACCGGGGGCTCCTGGTGGTGAACCTGGGAATGACCGGGCGGCTGCTGGTGCTCGGAGAGGGGGACGCGGCGCCGACGCACCCGGGGGTGCGCTTCCCCCTGGAGGACGGACGGGAGCTGGCGTACCACGACGTGCGGCGCTTCGGCTGCCTGCAGCGCTACACGGACGAAGGGTGGGCGCGGCGCGAGGAGGAGCTGGGCGTGGAGCCGCTCTCGGGCGACTTCACCCCGGAGTGGCTGCACCGGAACGCACAGCGCTCGCGAGTCGCCGTCAAGACGTGGCTGATGGACCAGCGGCGCGTGGTGGGCGTGGGGAACATCTACGCCAGCGAGGCGCTCTTCCGCGCGAAGGTCGATCCGCGGCGGCCGGCGAACACGCTCGGGCCGGACGAGGCGGCGCGTGTGGTGGAGGCGGTCCGGGAGGTGCTCCAGGAGGCCGTCGACTTTCGCGGGACCACCCTCCTCGACTACCGTGACGCGAGCGGCGAGCGGGGAGAGTTCGCCACCCGGCTGCGCGTCTACGACCGCGAGGGCGAGCCGTGCCCCACCTGCGGGACCCCGCTCGCGCGGATCGTGCAGGGAGGGCGCTCCACCTTCTTCTGCGCCCGCTGTCAGCAGTAACGACTACAGAGGGCATACTGCAAGCGCTCATTTCCCGAACATGACTGGCGCGATTGCGCCGGCCCACGTACCTTTCAAGACACCTCGCTGCAGCAGCAGCCGTGCGCCCGGCCCTCCTCGGAGGGGCCGCTGGCTGGCCTCCGCCGGACGAGCACCCGCGCAAAGAATCGCAGTGATCCACCTCCCCCACACGCGCGCGGAGGAGTGCGCCATGACCACCCCGCAGCCGGACGGCCCCGAACCGGCCGCGGCCGAGGAGACGCTCGCGTCGCTCGGCCAGGTCGCGGGCGAGCTGATCCACGACATGGCGAACCTCGTCTCCGTCCTGGACGGGCGGCTCCGCCTCGCGCTGGGCGGCGCCCGCAGCGGCCGCACGCCCGTGGCGGAGCTGGAGCGGGCCGCGGACGGATGCGGCGAGCTCGGCGCCATGCTCCGGGACGTGCTGGCGACGCTCCGCGACGAGGCCCTCACCCCCGAGATGGGGATGCAGCCCGAGGTGGTGGCGGAGCGCGCCATCCGGCGCACGATCGAGATCTGCCGTCCGGTGGAGATCCGGATGAGCTCCTCCCTCCCCGCGCGCGCCGTGGTGCCGGGGCGCGCCTCCTTCCTGTACCGCGCCGTCTCGAACCTCCTCGCGAACGCCGCCCGGCACGCCGCCCACCGCATCGAGGTCACCCTCGAGCCCGGCGAAGGGGGCCGCGGAGTGGTGGTCGCCGTCGAGGACGACGGCGCCGGGATCCGCCCCGAGAACCGCGAGGCGCTCTTCCGTCCCCTCTTCCGCGGCGACCCCGGGGGTACGGGGCTCGGCCTCAGCTCGGTGGCGTGGACGGTGCGCCAGCTCGGCGGCCGGGTGCGGTGCACCGCGGGATCGCGGCTCGGCGGCGCCCGCTTCGAGATCTTCCTCCCCGGGGGCTCGCCCGGCTCCGGTCCGGGCCCGTCGACACCGCGGCCCGCCGCGCTCGCCGGCAAGCGGGTGCTGGTGCTGGACGACAACGTGGACGTGCGCAGCGCCCTGGGACGCCTGCTCCGCCGGGTGGGCGCCGAGGTGGTGGAGCTGGGTCCGGAAGCCGGGGGCGAAGAGCAGATCCTGAACGCGGTGATCCGCAGCGTCCCCGACGCCGTGCTCCTGGACCTGAACCTGGGAGCCCGCAGCGGAGTGGAGGTCTGGAGCCTGCTGCGCGAGCAGATCCCGCCGCTTGCCGACCGCGTCGTCTTCCTGAGCGGCGCCGGCCCCGGCGACGCGGTGTACGAGGCGGCCCTCCGCACCGGCGTCCGCATCCTCCCCAAGCCCTTCGACTTCGGTGAGCTCGCCGCCTCGCTGGAGGAGATCGTGCACACGGCGTAGCCGCACTTCCGCAAGATCTTCCGCCGCAGTATCTTGTCGGGGTTCGGTTTTTCTTCACCGGCCCACCACCCCCGCCGTGCCCCCCACGCGACACGCCGCGCTCCGCGAGCAGATCCGCGACGCCCGCAACCTCCCCGGCACCTACCGGATGCTGGCCGAGGACGGCGAGGTGCTGTACGTCGGCAAGTCCAAGCAGGTCCGCACCCGGCTCCTCTCCTACCTCCGCGCCAGGGAGGGCGAGAAGGCGCACCGGATCGTCGGCGACGCGCACACCATCGCGTGGGAGTACGACCCCAGCGAGTTCGCCGCGCTCCTGCGCGAGCTGGAGCTGATCAAGCGCTTCCGGCCGCGCCACAACGTCCAGCACAAGCGCGACGGGCGCTACTCCTTCCTCAAGCTCACCGGCGGCCCCGCGCCCAAGCTGTTCGTGGTGCACGGCGTCTCAGACGACGCCGCCACCTACTACGGCCCCTTCCGCGGCGGGCGCCGCATCGCCGAGGCGGTCCGCGAGCTGAACGACCTGCTGGGGCTGCGCGACTGCCCCGTCTCCACCCCCATCCACTTCGCCGACCAGTCCGAGCTCTTCGCGGTGGACCGCACCCCGCGGTGCCACCGGTGGGAGCTGAAGCTCTGCTGCGGGCCGTGCGCCGCCCTGTGCACCCAGGACGACTACCGCGGCCGGGTGGAGCTGGCCCGCGCCTTCCTGAACGGCGACGCCGACGAGCCGCTGCGCTGGCTGAACGAGCGGATGATCGCCGCGGCGGAGCGCTGGGAGTTCGAGTACGCCGCCTCCGTCCGCGACCGGATGCACCGCCTGGAGGCGCTGCGCGACGAGTTCGGCCGGCTCCGCGAGGCGCTGGAGAACCTGAGCTTCCTGTACCACGTCCCCGGCGCGGACGGCGACGACCGGGTGTACGTGGTGCGCCGGGGAACGGTCCGGGAGGTGGCCCCCGCCCCGCGCACGGCGGCCGAGCGGCGCGCCCTGGCGCGCGTGGCAGCGGCGCACTTCGCCCGCCCGGAGTGCGAGGGGGCCCTGGTGGCGAAGCACCAGGTCGACGAGATTCTCCTCGTCGCGCGCTGGTTCCGCGCGCACCCGGAGGAGCTGGAGCGCACCGTCCCGCCCGCGCGGGCGGCGGCGCTCCCCCGCAGTGCGTAGCCGCGGCCCGGCACGTGCGTTGCGCCGGGGGGCGCGAGCCGACGCGCGGACCGCGCCCCCTCAGCCCGATCCCGGAGACGAGACCGATGCGGAGCACCCGCTCCCCGCTTTGCGCCCTTCTGCTGCTCGCCCTCGCCGCCTGCGGCGACCGCCTGAAAGAGCCGGAGTCCACGCTGGTGGGCCAGGACTCCGGAGCGGACTCGCTCTACGGCGCCACCGCCGCCGAGAACCTGCGCGTCGTCCCGGTCGAGGTGGAGGTCCCGGGCCTCCCGGAGGCGTTCGACGGGATGAGGGTCGCGGCGCTCTCCGACTTCCAGCTCGGCCTGTGGGAGGACAACGCGCGCGTCGCAGAGGCCGCGGTGCGGCGGGCGATCGCCCTGCGCCCGGACGTGGTGGTGCTCCTGGGCGACTACGTCGCCCGCGGCGACCGGCTGGACGAGCTCGGCCGCGTGCTCGCCCCGCTCCGCGGCCGCACCGTCATGGCGGTCCTCGGCGACCGCGACAAGCGCGACCCCGGCGACGGCCCCAGCTCGGAGCCGGACAGCGCCGCCATCCGCCTCCGCCAGGTGCTGCACGACAACGGGATCGTGGTGCTGGAGAACGAGCGCGGCCGGGTGGTCCGCGGCAGCGACACCATCTACATCGCCGGGATCGACCCGTTCGTCCCCCGGCGCCCGGCGTGGCGGCAGGCCGAGATCTTCAGCGCGATCCCGCGCGCCGGCTCCACCCCGATCCTCCTCTCGCACCTCCCCGCCGGGGTGCTCGCCGCCCCCGACAGCGCGTACCCGCTGGTCCTGGCCGGCAACACCTTCTGCGGCCGGGTGGAGGTCCCCGGCTCCCCGCGGCTCTCCTGGGTCAACTCCGAGCAGCTCCCCGGGGGCCGCATCCCCGGCGAGGACCGCCTGTACCGCGTGGACGGCAACGGCCTCTTCATCACCTGCGGCGTGGGCTACAGCTTCGTCCCGGTGCGCCTCGGCGCCCCGCCCGAGGTGGCGCTCGTCACCCTCCGCCGCCCCGCGAGCGAGGCCGCGGAAGAGGCGCCCGCGGCAGCCCGACCCTCCATCGACAGCCTCCTGCAGGTGTACGGGCAGCAGACGGACAGCGCGGCGCCGCCGGACACGACGGGGGGGTGAGGGGGAGTGCGAGGTGCGGAAGGCAGGAGACGGGGACCGACGTGACGAAGCCCCTCCCCCGGCGCGGGGGAGGGGCTTCGTCGTACCCGCGGCTCCCGGAGCGGCCTACGCCGGGTGAATCACCGGTCGCTCTGGGACGAGGCGCGCGCCGGCTGCCGGCAGGTGGGCCAGGCGCCCGGGGCGCCCCGCGCGTTCGCGGGGCTCACGACGCGGCGGTCGCGCGGGATCCGCGTGGGCTCCTCGGAGGCCAGGTACGCCAGCATCGCCGTGAGGATGGCGTTGTTGCGCACGTCGTCGAAGGAGATCTTGTCGTACGTGTCGCGGTTGGTGTGCCAGGTGTAGTTGGTGTAGTCCCAGTTCAGCGACGAGAGCGCGAACGCCGGCGCCCCGTGGCAGAGGAAGGACGCGTGGTCGCTCCCCCCGGACGACGGCGTCCCCGGCGCCTCCAGGGTGATGTGCCGCGTGATCTCCGTGGGGATCCGCGCCAGCCAGCGGCCGAAGTACGGCTCGGCGTCGGCGAAGCCCATCATCGAGATCGCGGCGACGCGCCCGGTGCCGTTGTCCTGGTTCAGGAGCACCTGCAGCCCGCGCACCACCTTCGGGTTGTCCGCGGCGAAGGCGCGCGAGCCGTTGAGCCCCTGCTCCTCGCCGTTCCAGTGCCCCACCAGGATCGTGCGCTTCGGGTTCGGGTAGACCTCCTTGAGGATGCGCATGGCCTCCATCATGGTGACCGTCCCGGTGCCGTTGTCCGTCGCGCCCGGAGCGCCGTCCCACGAGTCGAAGTGCGCCGAGAGCACCACGTACTCGTTCGGCTTCTCCCGGCCGCGGATCTCGGCGATGATGTTGAAGACCGGGACCTCGCCCAGGTCCTGCGACTCCGCCGCCACCCGGAGCACCGGCCCCTGGCCGTTGGCGGCCAGGCGGTACACCAGCCCGTAGTCCTCGCAGCTCAGGTCCAGGTGCGGGACGCGCGTCGTCCGGGCCTGGAACACCTTGTTGACGCCCCAGCCGGCCGACCAGTTGGAGGCGATCACCCCCACGGCACCCGCCTCCTCCAGCCGCGCGGGGAGCGTCCTCGTGGTGAGCCCGGTGCGCGCGACGCGCTGGGTCCAGGCCTGCGCGGCGGCCGCTCGCTCGCGCAGCATCCGCTCCAGCGTCTCTTCCGTGGCCCAGCGCGCCCAGCTGTCGTCCGGGCGGCAGGTGGGCTGGGGGAAGGAGACCAGCACGTGCTTGCCGCGCGCCTGCGGGAGCCACGCCTCGAACTCCTCCTTGGTCTGCACGTCCGGGAGGACCACGGCCGGCGCCTGCACCGGCCGCCCCCCGGTGCCGGGGCTCCAGGCGAGCATCGTCCCCTCCAGCGAGCGGACGCGCGGCTCCACCAGGTCCACGTGCGTGATCCCGCGGCTCCATCCCCGCCAGGTGCCGTACTGCTCCGCGCGCGCCGGAATCCCCCAGGCGCGGTACTGCGCGATGGCCCAGTCGCTCGCCAGCTTCTGCTGCGGCGTCCCGGTGAGCCGCGGCCCGATCGAGTCCAGCAGCGTCTGCGCGAGCCGCTCCAGCTGCGAGTCGCGGGTCCCCACGTTCCAGATGGCCCGGAGCACGGGGCTCTCCGTCGCGAACGTCTGCGCGGCCCCCTGCACGGGCGCCAGGACGAGGGCGGCCGCCGCGGCCCTCCCGACCCACGAGATACGATTCATCCACTCCTCACCGTCAGGGTACCCGCGAAAGTGCACCGGCGCTCCGCTCGCGGGGCGCCGGCCGGGAATCAGACCTCCAGCTCCACCAGCCGTGCGGACGTCCGTCCGGGAGACAGCTCCGCGAGCGCCACCGTGACCGGGTCGCGGAAGCGGCGCGGCCCCGCGCTCCCCGGGTTCACCGCCAGCACGCCCCCCACCTGCTCGACGACCGCCCGGTGCGAGTGCCCGAAAACCACCAGGTCGGCGCCGGGGTACGCTGCGGCGACCTTCGCCGGGGTGGGCGACCCCACCTGCATCCCGTGCACGACCGTCACCCGGACCCCGGCCAGCTCCACGCGCGCCACCTCCGGCACCCTCCCGTGCACCTCCCACCCGTCCGTGTTCCCCCAGACCGCCGTGACCGGCGCGATCGCCTCCAGCTCGACGAGCAGGTCCACGGGGCCCACGTCCCCCGCGTGCAGGATGTGCTCGACGCCCTCGAAGACCGAGAACACCTCGGGCCGGAGGAGGCCGTGGGTGTCGGAGATGATGCCGACCTTCATGGAATGCAGAGTCGAGAAGGAAGAATGAAGAAGAGGTACCCGGAGCGCCGGCCGTTGTTTCTACATTCTACATTCCTCATTCTGCATTCGTTTGTTCCCCGCTCCTCCACCTCCGCCCGATCCCGTGCTCCACCCCCAGGTGATCGAGGATGCGCGCCACCACGAAGTCCACCAGGTCGCCGATGCTCTGCGGGCGCGCGTAGAAGCCCGGCGCGGCCGGCATCACCGTGGCGCCGGCGCGGGTCAGGCGGGTCATGTTCTCGAGGTGGACCAGCGAGAGCGGCGTCTCCCGGGGGACCAGGATCAGCGGGCGCCGCTCCTTGAGCGCCACGTCCGCTGCGCGCTCCACCAGGTTGCGCGAGGTCCCCGCGGCGATGGAGGCCAGCGTCCCCATGGAACAGGGACAGATCACCATCCCGCGCGAGGGCGCCGAGCCGGAGGCCGGGGTGGCGCCGCGGTCCAGCGCGTCGTACACCTCCACCCGCGACCAGTCGCCGGTGGCGGCGCGCAGCGCTTCCATGCCGTCGATCCCGGACTCCTCCGCCAGCAGCCGCCACCCGTACGAGGAGACGATCAGCCGCGTGGGCGTGGCCGTCTCGTTCAGGGCGCGGAGGAGGCGCACCGCGTACGGCGCCCCCGAGGCCCCCGTCAGCCCGAAGGTGATCGGCGCGTCCGCGGCCGGCCTCACGCCAGCAGCCTTTCCAGGAGCACCAGCAGGAAGAAGCCGACGGAGATGACGCCGTTGATGTTGAAGAACGCCGCGTCGATCCGGGAGAAGTCGTCCGCCCGCACCAGGCTCTGCTCGTAGGCCAGCATCACCGTGACCAGCACCGCCCCCGCGTAGTAGAGCCCGCCCACCTCCGGGACCAGCGTCCCCAGGAGGAAGAAGAGCCCCGCGCACGCCAGGTGCAGCAGCCGCGAGACGGCCAGCGCGCCCCGCGCCCCGAAGGCCGCCGGGACGGAGTGAAGCCCCTGCGCGCGGTCGAACTCCATGTCCTGCAGCGAGTACAGCACGTCGAAGCCGGCCACCCAGGTGAGCACCGCCCCCGCCAGCACGAGGAGCGCGGCCGGAGGCCGGCTCCACTCCCCGGCGATGGCGAGGTACGCCCCCACCGGCGCGATCGCCAGCGCGAAGCCGAGCACCAGGTGCGCCCAGCGGGTGAAGCGCTTGGTGTAGGAGTAGAAGAAGATCCACCCCAGCGCGAAGGGCGCCAGCGCCAGGCAGAGCGGGTTCAGCAGGGCGGCGCAGACCAGGAAGAGCACGCTTGCCAGCGCCACCGAGGCGGACGCCTGCCCCACCGTCAGCTTCCCGGCGGGGATCTCCCGCATCCGCGTCCGCGGGTTCCGCGCGTCGATGACCCGGTCCACGATCCGGTTGAACCCCATCGCCGCGAAGCGCGCCGAGGTGAAGGCCACCAGGATCAGGAGCAGGTCCGTCCAGCGCACCGGGAAGTGGTACGACGCCAGCGTCGCCCCCACCAGCGCGAACGGCAGGGCGAAGACCGTGTGCGGCAGCTTCACCAGGTTGGAGTAGTCCACCAGGCGCCCGCGCCCGTGGATGTGCTGCCCTTCGAAAACGTGCTCAGCCACCGGACGATTCCTCAAGCCATGCAGCGTCCGCGAGGTCCTTCGGCCGCCCCGTGGACTTCTTGTTGATCAGTAGGTGCCGTCGACTGATCACCGGCACCTCTACCCCACCGAGGTCATGGACCTTCCGATCCGCCCAGGCATCATCGAAGGAGACACCGTCGATGTCCGTCAGGATGTCTATCCGGACCGGCGCGACCCCGATCTGGAAGAAGAAGCCCGGCCGGGCGAGTTCCTCGACGGAGATGCTCGACACCGGCGCGCCGAAGCGCGCCAAAGCGTCCCACACCCGGCGGGCGTTCGCCTCTTCGGGTCGGATCCAGATGTCCATGTCGCCCGTTGCCCGTGGAAGCTGATGGACCGCCATGGCGAAGGCGCCCACGAGCAGGTACTCAGCGCCCGCGCCGGACAACTCGGACAACATCTCTCTGTAGTCGGGCAGAAACATCGGGATGCCCCATGAAGGCCCACGCAGTACGGGTAAGGTCCCATACCATGCCTACCCGCTCTGCGGGCGTGAGATGCGCATAAGGGTTCGGCTCCGGATCGCCGATCCGCCCCTTCGCCACCGGCCACGCCGCGCGCTCCGAACGCTCGCTCATCGCATCACTCCAGCGGCTCGATCCCCAGCGCCTCCCACACCCGGTCCACCCGCGCCTTCACCCGCGGGTCCATCTCGATCATCTCGGGCCAGGGGCGCGTGAACCCTTCCTCGGGCCACTTCTTCGTCGCGTCGAGCCCCATCTTGCTCCCGTAGGAGGGGAGCTGCGACGCGTGGTCCAGGTCGTCCACCGGCCCCTTGCTGAAGCGGACGTCCCGCTCCGGGTCGATGTTGCCGAGCGTGTACCACCACGCCTCCTGCACGTTCCGCACGTCGATCCACTCGTCCACCACCACGATCACCTTGGCCAGCGACATCAGCCCCATCCCCCAGAGCCCGTGCATCACCTTCCAGGCGTGCCCCGGATACTCCTTGCGGATGGAGACGAAGACCAGGTTGTGGAACACCCCCTCCGGGGGCATGTGGTAGTCCACGATCTCCGGCATGGTGAGCCGCGCCAGGGGCAGGAAGATCCGCTCCGTCGCCCCGCCCAGGTACACGTCCTCCACCGGCGGGCGCCCCACCAGCGTGGCGGGGTACACCGGGTCGCTCCGCATGGTGACCGTGGTCACGTGGAAGACGGGGTACAGGTCCTCCAGCGTGTAGAAGCCGGTGTGGTCGCCGAAGGGGCCCTCCACGGCCAGCTCCTCGTCGGTGTCCACGTACCCCTCCAGCACGATCTCCGCCTGCGCGGGGACGGTGAGGTCGGCGGTCAGCGCCTTCGCCGTGTACACCGGCTCGCGCCGCAGGAACCCGCCGAACAGGTACTCGTCGATCCCCGGCGGGAGCGGCGCGCTGGGCGTGTACATGGTCGCCGGGTCGCCGCCGATGGCGACCACCACCGGCATCCGCCCCCCGCGCGTCCGCTTCCACGCCCGGTAGTGCCCCGCGCCGCCCTTGTGGCGCTGCCAGTGCATCCCCGTGGACTCCGGCCCGAACACCTGCATCCGGTACATCCCGATGTTCTGCACCCCGGTCTCGGGGTCGGCGGTGATCACCATCGGGAGGGTGATGAAGGGCCCGCCGTCGTCCGGCCAGGTCTTCAGCACCGGGAGCCGGGTCAGGTCGAACTCCCCCTCGCGCAGCACGATCTCCTGGCAGGGCGGCTTCCCCCGGAACGGCCGCGGCGGCACCTTCGCCAGCTCCGCCAGCTTGGGGAGGAGCTGCATCTTCCCCCAGAGCCCCTTGGGGATCTCCGGCTTGACCAGCTCCGCGATGCGCCGGGCGTGCTCCTCCACGTCGCGCACCCCCAGCGCCGCCGACATCCGCCGCCAGCTCCCGAAGATGTTGATCGCCACGGGGATGTCGCTCTCCGTGCCGTCCATCAGCACCGGCCGCTCGAAGAGGAGCGCCGGCCCGCCACCCGGGAGCTTCATGGTGCGGTCGGTGATCTCCGCCATCTCCAGGTCCACCGACACCGGCTGCCGGACGCGCACCAGCTGGCCCGTCCGGTCCAGGTAGCGCAGGAACTCGCGCAGGTTCTGAAAGATCATCTATCTCTGTACGACGTTGATCGCGGTCGTTGCGAGCGCCGGCCTACTGGACCGCCCGGGCGGCGAGCGTGAGCACCCCGAGGCTCAGGTACGCCACCCCGCCGATGGTGAGCAGCGTACGGGCGAGCCCGATCTGCCGGATGCCTACCTCGTCGAAGTGCTCCTCCGGCTTCCAGAGCGCCCGGATCGAAACCGGCGCCCCTTCGCGCGCGTGCCGGGTCCACGCCAGCACCTGCAGCATGGCCGAGGCGACGCAGCACAGGACGAAGGAGACGAAAAGCCCCGCGCCGAAGACCGAGATGATCTGCTGCATCAGCGGCGCGTCCCCCAGTGGATGGCGGCGATCCCCCCGGAGAGCGTCTTCCACCCCACCTCTTCGAACCCCGCGCGGCGCATCTTCTCCGCGAGCGCCGGCGGCTCCGGGAAGCCGAGCACCGACTCCGGGAGGTAGCTGTAGGCGGAGGAGTGCTTCGACACGAGCCGCCCGATCAGCGGGAGCACCCGGAGGAAGTAGAAGAAGTACAGCCCCCGGAACGGCTGCCAGGAGGGCGTGGTGAACTCCAGGATCACCAGCCGCGCCCCCGGCCTGAGCACCCGCGCCGACTCGCGGAGCCCCGCGTCCAGGTCCGCCAGGTTGCGCACCCCGAACCCCACGGTGGACCCGTCGAAGGTCGCGTCCGGGTAGGGGAGCATCAGCGCGTCCGCGCAGGCGGACCACACCGGGAGGCGCGTGACCTTGTCCTGGCCGCGCTCCAGCATGGCGAAGGTGAAGTCGCTCCCCACCACGCGGCCCCGGAAGCCGGGGCGCCGCGCCAGCTCCACCGCCAGGTCCAGCGTCCCAGCGCAGTTGTCCAGGTAGCGCCCCTCCGGCGCCCGCTCCCACCCCAGCCTGTCCACCGCGCGGCGGCGCCACAGCCTGTCGACGTTGGCCGAGAGCAGGTGGTTCAGGAGGTCGTACCGCGGCGCGATCGACGAGAACATCCTGCGCACCTGCGCGGCCTTGTCGGCGGGCGCGGGGAGCACGGTTGGGCGGCTGGGTGCGGACGGCATCGCGAAGAACGGTAGAATCGTGTAAAATAAGCGACCAAAGCTACCTGCCCCCGCCCACCGCGGCAACCCTGCGCCGCCCCCTGAAACTTCCCGCACACCGCTCCCGTACAGGCTCCAGGCAGAGCACTCCGACCCTCAGCCCGCACATTGGACCAGACCCAAGTACCCGACCACGAGCTCGTCACCCGCGCCCGCAAGGGGAGCGAGGCGGCGTACCGGGAGCTGCTCGGCCGCTACCAGCGTCCGGTGTTCTCGCTCGTGTACCGCATGGTCCGGGACCGGGAGAAGGCGGAGGACCTGACGCAGGAGACCTTCGTGAAGGTCTTCAACAACATCGACCGGTACGACCCCAAGTACAAGTTCTCGAGCTGGATCTTCAAGATCGCCACCAACGTGTCCATCGACGCGCTCCGGAAGAAGGAGCCGGACACCGTTTCGCTCGATGGCTCGCGACATGCCACGACGGACGAAGAGGTCGAGTCGACGCGCATCACTGCGGTCTCCCAGGACGAGAACCCCGAGGAGCTGCTGGAGGCCCGCGAGCTGGGCGCGGAGATCGAGAAGGCCATCGGCCGGCTCCGGCCCGAGTACAAGACGGCGGTCCTCCTCCGCCACGTGGAGGGACGGGCGTACGAGGAGATCGCGGAGATCATGGCGGTGCCGCTGGGCACCGTGAAGACATACATCCACCGCGCGCGCGGCGAGCTACGCGAATCGCTCGCGCACACGCGGACCTGAGGGTGAAACTTTCGGCGGAGTCGTCCCGTAGATCGGGATGAGCCGCACGAGCAACCAGGAGAAGGAACCCGTGTCATACCCGTTCGGCCACGTGCCGCAGTGGACACTGGAGCTGTACGCGGAGGACGCCCTCCCGCCCGACGAGCGGGAGGAGGTCCGGACGCACGTGGAGGGCTGCGCCCTCTGCGCGGCGGAGCTGGAGTCCAGCAGGGCGCTGTTCGCCTCGCTGGCGCAGCTCCCCCGGTTCGCGCCGTCCCCCGGGTTCGAAGACGCCGTGATGGCGAGGGTGACGATCCGCCCCGAGGGCTCCGCCGCGCTGGCGAGGGCGCGGCGGTGGCTCCCGGCGACCCGGCGCGGCTGGATGATGCTCTTCGCCGCGCTGGTGGCGCCCTTCGTTCCGCTGCTGGCGGTAGCGGCGTGGCTCCTCACGCAGCCGCTGGTGACCGCGGGCGGGCTGATGACGATGGCGGAGCGGTGGGCCGGCCAGGCGGCCGGCGCCGCGGCCGACGGGATGGTGGATATGGTGGCGCGGAGCGGGATCGTGGAGTGGGGGCAGGGTGCGGTCGGGGCGATGTGGGGGAACCCCACGGGCGAGCTTTCCCTGGTCGCGATGTTCATGGCACTGGCGACGCCGGTCGCGGCGTACACGCTGGTTCGACTTCTTCGGACCCCCATGAGGGGCGTGGCCCATGCGAACTGACATTCTCAAGGTACCGGCGCTGCTGCTCGGTGCGGCTCTCCTGGCAGCCGACGGGGCGCCCCTGGCGGCGCAGAGCACGGCGGGCGACGAGGTGCGCCGCGAGGCGGCGGAGGCCCGGCGCGAGGCGACGCGTGAGGCCGCCCGGGCCCACCGGGAGGCGGCCCAGGAGTCTGCACGGGCCCAGCGCGAAGCGGCACGAGAGATGGCCCGGGCGCGGGCCGAGGCGGCCCGGGCGGGGGTCTCCGTGCTCACCGGCGACCACGTGGTCGCGAAGGGTGAGACCGTGGACGGCGACATGGTGGTCGTCGGCGGCGACCTGCGGGTGGAGGGCGAGGTCCGCGGCAACGCCGTGGTGACCGGGGGCGACCTGGTGATGGAGGAGGGCGGCACGGTCCTCGGCGACGCGGTGGTGACCGGGGGCGAGCTGATCGACAACGGCGGCAGCATCCTCGGCGAGATGCGCACTGTGGGGGTGGACGGGCACATCCCCGCGCTCCAGGCGCCTCCGCGCCCGCCCCGGGCTCCCGAGCACGCGGCGCGATTCGGCGGCTCGTGGTTCGAGCCCATCGGCCGGGGGATCGCGGGGGTGTTCTCCACCCTCGCCCTGGGGCTGGTGCTCGCGGGGATCGGCGCCGGCCTGGTGTTCTACGGCCTCCCCTACCTGCGCAAGGTGAGCGACACGGTGCGGAGCTCCCCGGGGCGCTCCGCGGCGGTGGGGCTCGCGGCCAGCTTCCTGATCGTGCCGGCGTTCGTCCTCCTGGTGGTCGCCCTGGCGGTGTCCATCATCGGGATTCCGCTCCTCCTGGTGGCCGTCCCGCTCTACCCGGTGATGGTGGTCGCCGCCTTCGGGTTCGGGCTCCTGGCGGTGGCGCACCTGATCGGCGAGTACACGGCGGAGCAGCGCGGCGGCTTCGACTTCAGCTACCGGAACGCGTACGCCTACGTCTTCTTCGGGGTCGGCCTCCTCCTGGCGCCGCTGCTGGCGGCACACATGATCGGGATGATCGGCTTCCTCGGGTGGGCGGGCGCGCTCCTCAAGGTGGTCGGCGGGATGATCCTGTGGGTGGCCGCCACCCTCGGCGTGGGCGCGGTGATCCTGACCCGCGCCGGAACGCGGGAGAACTACTTCGCCCGGGGCTACGACCCGGTGCTCGACGAGGACCCGGTCTTCGACGCGGAGCCGGCCGCGAGGGAGCCCCATGTTTGACGCGGCGATCGCCCGCCGCACCCTGCTGGCCGCCGCCCTCGCGGCGATCACCGGGTGCGGGTCGGCGGCGGCCTCCGACGCCCAGAGCTGGCGCACGGTCACCTCTTCGCGGCAGCCGTCCGGCGAGCGGGCCCTGGACGTCCAGGTGGAGTACGGCGCCGGGAGGCTGCGGGTGGCCCCGGCCGAGCGGCCGGTCCTCTACCAGTTCGAGATGCGGTACGACGAGGGCCAGGTGAGCCCGCTCACCGAGTACGACCGCGCGTCGGGGAGGCTCCGGGTGGGGATGGAGTCGCGCGACCGGAAGCGCGGGATCCGCATGGACCGCATCTCCGACGAGTCCCGCGCCGACCTCCGCCTGAGCCGGGACGTCCCGCTCGACCTGGAGCTGAAGTTCGGCGCGGGCGACGCGGACATCGACCTCGGCGGGCTGGCCGTGCGGAAGCTGCGCGTCGCGACCGGGGCCAGCGAGACCGTCGTCGCCTTCGGGAAGCCCAACCGGGTCGCCGCGGACGAGGTGCGGCTGGAGGCCGGGGCGGCGAAGTTCGAGGCTCGCGGGCTGGGGAACGCGCGCGCCGACCGCTTCCGGTTCAAGGGCGGGGTCGGCGAGACGGTGCTCGACTTCGGCGGCGCGTGGGACCGGAACGCGACGGCTACGATCTCCATGGGGATCGGGTCGCTCACGCTGCGCTTCCCCCGCAGCCTGGGGGTGCGGGTGGTCAAGGACTCGTTCCTGACCAGCTTCGACGCGACGGGAATGGTGAAGCGGGGAGGGGCGTACTACAGCCGCAACTGGGAGACGGCCCAGAACCGCCTGACGGTGGAGGTGGACGCCGCGCTCGGCTCCATCGACGTGGACTGGATCGACGAGTAGCACACGAGAACTCACGTAGAAGGAGGCTGCAATGCTCACCGCCCTGCTCACCCTGCTCGCCCTCGGAATCGCCGGCATCGTCGCCGTCGCCGTGATCCTGGCCGTGCTCGGCGCGATCTTCGGGCTCGCCGTCGGCGCGGTGGGGCTCCTCTTCAAGCTGCTTCCCGTACTGCTGGTGGGGTACGTGATCGTGAAGCTGCTCCAGAAGAGCGGCGGAGGCTCGCACCGGCAGCTCACCTCCTCCTCCGATCAGCGCTGGCTCGATTCGTAGCTCTGGACGGTAGATGGGCGAAGGGGTGGCGGGCCATCGTGGCCCACCACCCCTTTTTTCGTGTCCCAGGCTCTTTCGCGCTGCGGTCGGGGGCGGGGGTAGTCTCCGGAAGAAGTGAACTCGCTTCGCTCAGACATCCACTTCTTCCTCCGACCACCCCCACCCCCTCCCTGCGACCCTCTCCGCGCGGGTACCGAACGACTCCGTGAACATTCCCTCTCCCGCATGCGGGGGAGGGTGGCGGCTCTCAGGCCGCCGGGTGGGGGCCCGCCGCGGGCTCCGCCAGGCGCGCCACTACCCTGCCGGCGATCTCGCGCAGAGCCATGCCGGCGGGGGACTCCGGGGAGGCGACCACCACCGGGGTGCCGGCGTCCCCGCCGTGGCGCACCTCCATCTCCAGCGGCACGTCGCCCAGGAAGGGGACGCCGGTCTGCTCCGCGAGGCGGACGCCGCCGCCGTGGCCGAAGATCTCGTAGCGCTGGCTGCAGCAGGGGCAGACGAAGCCGCTCATGTTCTCCACGATGCCGAGCACGCGGGTGTTGGTGCGCTCGAACATCTTGATCCCCCGGAGCACGTCGCCGGTGGACACGTCCTGCGGAGTGGTGACCATCACCACCCCGTCCACGTTCACCGTCTGCACGAGCGAGAGCTGCGCGTCCCCGGTGCCGGGGGGCATGTCCACGACCAGGTAGTCCAGCGGGCCCCACTCCACCTGCTCCAGGAACTGCTTGAGGATGCCGGCGATCAGCGGGCCGCGCATGATCGCCGGCTGCTCGTCGTCGAGCAGGAAGCCCAGGCTCATCAGGCGGACGCCGTGCGCCTCCAGCGGCTCGATCTTCTCCGCCCCCTTGGTGCCGGTCACGTTCGGGCGGCGGCGCTCCCCGAACATCAGGGGGACGTTGGGGCCGTACACGTCGGCGTCCAGCACCCCCACGCGGTGCCCCTCGGCAGCCAGCGCGGCGGCCAGGTTCGTCGCGACGGTGCTCTTCCCCACCCCGCCCTTCCCGGAGCTGACCGCGATCACCCGGCCGATGCCGGGGAGGAGGTTCGGGTTGGGCCTGGGCGCGGGGACCGAGCCCGGCGCCTTGCGGCCCGGCTTCGGCGGACCCGAGGTGGGGAGGGAGATGTCGATCTTCACCTTCCCCACGCCGTCGACCGCTTCCGCGGCGGCGCGCGCCTGGCGGACCAGCGTCCCGGGGTCGTCGGGCTGCAGGACGAAACGGAAGCGGACCGTCCCGTCCTCCAGCACCTGCAGGTCGCGCACGCGCCCGCTGGACACCACGTCGTCGCCGCTCTGCGGGTGCACCACCCCGGCGAGGGCCGCGGCCACCCGGCGCAGCGTCTGGTTGCTCTCCACGTTCATCGATCGGTATCCTCTCCGGCGAGCCCTCGCGGGCGCCGGCGGTCGGCGGATGCAAAAAGCCGACGCCCCTCCGGAGCGTCGGCCAGGCAGAGGGGTCCCGTGGGCGGTCAGACCGCCTGGACTTCCCGGACCTCCGGAACGGCCGCCTTGAGGCGGCGCTCGATCCCCTGCTTCATGGTCATGGTCGAGATCGGGCAGGCGCTGCACGCCCCCATCAGCCGCACCTGCACCGTGCCGGCCGTGTCGTCGAACCCCACCAGCTCCACGTCGCCGCCGTCGGAGCGAAGCGCGGGGCGGATGGTGTCGAGCGTGTCCTCGATCCGGTCCAGGATGCTCATGGCGGCACGACGGAGGGGTGGGAGGCGGCGCGTCCGGGGCGAAAGTTACCCGGCCCCGCGGGCGGGGTCAAGGTGGCGCGGGTCCGCCCCCGCGCATACTTTACCGGCCTTCACTCTGACCACAGGAGACGTGATGAATTCCATACCGCAGGTCCCGCAGCCCGTGAACGAGCCCGTGCTCTCCTACGCCCCAGGCACTCCTGAGCGCGCGGAGCTGAAGGCCGCGTTGGAGCGCATGTCCGGCGAGCAGGTGGAGATCCCCGTCATGGTCGGCGGGAAGGAGATCCGCACCGGCGACACCGAGAGCTCCGTGATGCCGCACGACCACGGGCACGTCCTCGCCACCTGGCACAAGGCCGGGGAGGCGGAGGTCCGGCAGGCGGTGGATGCGGCGCGCGAGGCCCAGCGCGACTGGGCCCGCTGGCCGTGGGAGGAGCGGGCGGCGGTCTTCCTGCGCGCGGCGGAGCTGCTGGCGACGCGGTACCGGCCCATCCTGAACGCGGCGACGATGCTGGGGCAGAGCAAGACCGCGCACCAGGCGGAGATCGACGCGGCCTGCGAGCTGATCGACTTCTTCCGCTTCAACGTCCACTTCGCGCAGCAGCTCTACTCCGAGCAGCCCCTCTCGGGGCCGGGGACGTGGAACCGGCTGGACCACCGGCCGCTGGAGGGCTTCGTCTACGCGGTGACGCCGTTCAACTTCACCTCGATCGCGGCGAACCTCCCCACCGCACCCGCGCTCCTGGGGAACGTGGCGATCTGGAAGCCGGCGGCCAGCGCCATGTACAGCAGCTACTACATCATGCGGCTGCTGGAGGAGGCCGGGCTCCCGCCGGGGGTGGTGAACATGGTCCCCGGCGACCCGGTGGCGATCAGCGACGTGCTGCTGCGCGACCGCGCCCTCGCCGGGGTCCACTTCACCGGCTCCACCGCGGTGTTCCAGCACATCTGGAAAACGGTGGGCGACAACATCGGCGGCTACGCCGGCTACCCGCGGCTGGTGGGGGAGACGGGCGGCAAGGACTTCATCGTGGCGCACGCCAGCGCCGACCCGGACGCGCTCGCCGTCGCCATCGTCCGCGGCGGCTACGAGTACCAGGGACAGAAGTGCAGCGCCGCCTCGCGCATCTACGTCCCGGACTCCCTCTGGCCACGAGTGCGGGAGCGGACCCTGGAGATGATGTCCGAGATCCGCGTCGGCGACCCGGCGGACTTCCGCAACTTCATGGGCGCCGTGATCGACCGGAAGGCGTACGACAAGATCACCGGCTACGTCAGGCACGCGCAGGAGGCGGACGACGTGGAGGTCCTCGCGGGCGGCGGGTTCAGCGACGAGAAGGGCTACTTCGTCGACCCAACGCTGGTGCAGAGCAAGGACCCCGCGTACCAGCTCATGTGCGAGGAGGTGTTCGGGCCGGTGGTGGCGCTGCACGTCTACCCGGAGGCGAAGTGGCACGAGACGCTCCGCGTCGTGGACCGCACCACCCCGTACGCGCTGACCGGCGCCATCTTCGCCAACGACCGGCGTGCGGTCCTGGAGGCGGAGCACGAGCTGCGGCACGCTGCGGGCAACTACTACATCAACGACAAGCCCACCGGCGCCGTGGTGGGGCAACAGCCCTTCGGGGGCGGGCGCGCCAGCGGCACCAACGACAAGGCGGGCTCCATCCTGAACCTGGTCCGCTGGATCTCGCCGCGGACCATCAAGGAGACCTTCTCGCCGCCGCGGAGCTGGCAGTACCCCTTTATGGGCGAGGAGTAGCCCCTCCGGGATTCCACGGCACGCGACAGAACAGCCCTCGCCCGATTCTTCGGTGCGGGGGCTGTTCTGCTACAACGGTTACAAGCGCCCGCTGGAGCCCAGGGAGCGATGCGCCTCGCCTATGGGATCGCGACCCGCAGCGCGGTGCGTGAGGTCGGCGCCGGGCGGCTCCTCGGCACCACCCTCACCGCCACGACAGTGTCCGCAGTGTAGTACGGGCTCGCCGAAGGACGAGGATGCCTCGGAGCCCGGGCGATCCCCCGCACTACGATCCGCAAGGTAGCCGTGTCAGTGCCGGACGGGAGGATGACGCCCACGGGCACGGTGAACCTGCCGGCCGAGTCGCTCACGCCACGGTGCTGGGCGAGCGATCCGCGGCTCGGATCCGCGAGCGCCAGGGTCGTTACCTCGACCTCCTCCAGCGGCTGTCCCTCGCGGTCGGCTACCACACCCTCCAGCCGCCCGTGGTGCGTGCTCGTGAACTCGGAACTCGCCCCCATCACGTCGATGCCGCTCGGGGGCGGTGGATCGGGGTCCAGTCCGGGCGGCTGCGGGGTGCACGCCAGTAGGGCAGCGACCACCCAGAGGGCCAGCGGCCGGCTGGGAACGGAGTGGATCATCGTCGGCCCTTTCGTCGAAGGGATTCTAGGAGGGGCGGAGGGGGACCCCGCCTCCGCCCGCACCCGGCTACGGATTGACTCCGTAGAAGTTGTACTTCCAGAGCCTGCGCACGGTGGTCGCGCTGAACCCCGCCGGGTAGGAGAACGTGGGCGACCAGGTGACTCCGTCCCAGGTCTGACGCCATTTTGTGCTATGCTTCTGAGACTCGGTCTCGGCGCTCACGTTCCCCTCGATGCAATACACAACCTGATCCAGCCCGTCTAGGTAGTAGGTGTACTCGTAGCCGCCCGTGACGCTCTTCCAGGGAGCGCACTTCGCCATGATGTTCGTGATGAACGTGCCCGGATAAGCCGCGTCGTCGAAGCTCTCCTCGTACACTGTATTGTTGGACTCGTCCTTGTCACCGGACCCGTCTACGAGGTCGTAGAAGAACCCGGCCGCTGCACCCTCGATAATGACGCCGTCACCATTCCTCCAGTATGATTGCTTTTCGACCGAGTAGTCACTGTAGTACTGGTACGTCAGCCGGTCCCCGAGCAGCCAGACCGAGAAGAAGGTTGCGAACCCCTCGACGAACGCACAGGACAGCGTGTGCGGGGCGTCGATGTAGTGCACCCCGCTCGAGCTGCAGTAGTAGGTCGCCGGCCGCTCGATCGCGCGATAGTGGAACGCATGACCGTACTCGTGCATCGTAACGTACGTCCCGTCCGCCCCGAACGTGCGGGTGTAGTTCTGCCGGATCAGGTCTTCCCGTGGGCAGAGGGTGGTGACCTTGTCGCAGTAGTTGATGGGATAGGTGGAATCCGACGGCGACACCCAGGCGGTGATCGCATTCCTCCTGTAGACTCCGAACCGGGACTCGGCCAGGGGAATGTACCGCCGGTAGGTCGCGAACACGTACGCCGCGAAGCGGTTGTACGCCTTCAAATACCGGTTGGCGCCTTCCATCTCGTTGAAGTACGGCATTCCGGCCGCCTCCCCGTCCTGGCCGTAGACGTCGGCGTAGATGTTCCGGAGGTCGATACGCCCATCGAAGATTCCCGACGTGCACGTAAACGAATACTTCCCGTTCACGTCAGTGGTCCGGGTGAACCGATCGTACACCTGCAAGTTGGCATCCAGGCACTCGATTGTCAGCAGAGCGTCGTGGATCGGCTCGTCCACCTTAGTGGTGTCGTTGTAGTACACGAACGTACCCGTGAACGTCGTGTTCCGCGTCTGGCCGAGGTTCGCGCGAGCAAGGTTCCCGCCTGGCGCCTGCGTCCTGTACCGCCCGGAGGTGAATGGGCCGTAGGAGCCGTAGAGAGGCAGGCGGTCGGGACCGATCACAGTCGATTCCGGGCCCCGGGTGACACGCCCACCGCTCTCATCCACCAGGACGTAAAGAGTTTCCGAGCTGAAGTCGATCGTCGGTATCCGTCCCGGAACGTAGAGCGGCTCGCTCTCGGGGCGGCGGCTTGCTGCAGTCGCGACTATCCGGTAGTATCCCGGCTGGGAAAAAGTGACGGTCCCGGTGAGCCGGTGCTCCCCGCCCTGCGGCAGCGCGCCCCGGAAGCGGTCGAGGACTCTTCCCCTTCCGCGTGACCCCGCTCCGCTGTCCTCCGCGTCCAGAACGATCAGCTCGTACTCGACGCCTTCGGCTGGACGTTGCGCGCGAGCGACGGTCGTGACCGTGATCGGGACGCCCGGACGGAACGACCCCGTCGCGCTGATGTCGACGCCGATGCGCCTGATCGCAGGCGAGTCTCCCGTGTCGTCGCTCGACGGACCGGTCGGGGCCTCCGGGCGGGGTGCGGGGCCCGGGTCCGGGCCGAAAGGATCCTCCCGCTCGTCGCTGCAGCTTGCCAGCAGAGCGACCCCGAAGATACAGCAGGCGTGCCGCGTCCTCCGGTAGAGGCGCTCGGAACGACGAGCCCGAACTCTCGTGCTGCTCATGGTGACCTCGCCAGGCACATAGGTTCCCACCACATCCCCCGAGGGGGATGCGCAAATATCGTCTTTCTCTATACGCATAAAGCGCGCCAATATTATCACCGGAAAGCACCGTCGCGCCGGTCCGAACCGCCGCACGAACGCCCTGGGACGCACGCGTCCTGGCGGTGTTGGTATCCCTGCCGACCCGTGCGCCGGAGCCTGGCATTCCCCAACCCGGCGGCTTTGATCTTGCCATATCCCACCCGCCGGACCCCCGATCCGGAACGGTCCGATCGCGCTCCACTGGACCCGAGATCCCAACGACGAGGAGAGAATGGCGCAGCGCTACGTCTACTTCTTCGGCGCCGGCGAGGCCGAGGGCGGCAAGGAGATGAAGGCCCTGCTGGGCGGCAAGGGAGCGAACCTGGCGGAGATGACGCGCATCGGCGTCCCGGTGCCGCCGGGGTTCACCATCACCACCGACGCCTGCCGGCACTACCTCCGCCACCACGACCTCCCCGACGGCCTCCGCGATCAGGTCGCGGAGCACCTCCGGCGGCTGGAGGAGGCGACCGGGAAGACCTTCGGCGGGGGGGAGTCGCCGCTGCTGGTGTCCGTCCGCTCCGGCGCGGCCGTCTCCATGCCGGGGATGATGGACACCATCCTCAACCTGGGCCTCAACGACCGCACCGTGGAGGCGCTGGCGCGCATGGCCGGGGACGAGCGCTTCGCCTGGGACTCGTACCGCCGCTTCGTGCAGATGTACTCCAACGTGGTGCTGGGAGTGCGCTCGGAGAAGTTCGAGGAGGTGCTGGAGGAGAAGAAGCGCTGCCGCGGCGTCCGCGAGGACACGGAGCTCGGCGCGGACGACCTGCGTGCCCTGACCGGCGAGTTCAAGGAGCTGGTCGCCCGGTCCACGGGCACCGCCTTCCCGGAGGAGCCGGAGGCGCAGCTCTGGGGGGCGATCAACGCCGTGTTCGACTCGTGGAACACGCCGCGCGCCGTGGCCTACCGGCGCGTCAACGCCATCCCGGACGACATGGGGACGGCGGTCAACGTCTGCTCCATGGTGTTCGGAAACATGGGCGACACCTCCGGGACCGGCGTGGCCTTCACCCGCGACCCCTCCACCGGGGAACGCGCCTTCTTCGGCGAGTTCCTGGTGAACGCGCAGGGGGAGGACGTGGTCGCCGGGATCCGCGACCCGCTCCCCATCGCCGGCATGCGGGAGCGCCTCCCACAGGCGTACACCGAGCTGGTGGAGGTGCAGCAGCGGCTGGAGCGGCACTACCGGGAGATGCAGGACCTGGAGTTCACCGTTGAGCGCGGGCGGCTGTACCTCCTCCAGACGCGCACCGGGAAGCGCTCCGCGGCGGCGGCGGTGCGGATCGCGGTGGAGATGGTGGACGAGGGGCTCATCACCCCGGAGGAGGCGGTGCTGCGCGTGGACCCCGTGCAGGTGGAGCAGCTGCTGCACCCCATGATCGATCCGGGCGCCAGCGTGCGCGTGATCGCCACCGGCCTCCCCGCCTCCCCGGGGGCGGCGTCGGGAAAGGTGGTGTTCAGCCCGGACGACGCGGCGGCCCGCGGCGCCGCGGGCGAGCCGGTCATCCTGGTGCGCCGGGAGACCTCGCCCGAGGACTTCCACGGGATGGTGGCCGCGCAGGCGATCCTCACCTGCCGCGGCGGGATGACCTCGCACGCGGCGGTGGTGGCGCGCGGGATGGGGAAGTGCTGCGTGGCCGGCGCGGGCGGGATCGAGGTGGACGAGGCGTACCGCCGCTTCACCGCGGGCGACGCCACGGTGAAGGAGAACGACTGGATCACCCTGGACGGCAGCACCGGGCGGGTGATCCTGGGGCAGGTCCCCACCGTGGAGCCGGAGATGTCGGAGCACTTCCGGCGGCTGATGGGGTGGGCCGACGGCTTCCGCACGCTCCGGGTGCGCACCAACGCCGACACCCCGCACGATTCGGAGGTGGCGCGCAAGTTCGGGGCGGAGGGGATCGGCCTCTGCCGCACCGAGCACATGTTCTTCGAGGGGGAGCGGATCGACGCCGTGCGGGAGATGATCCTGGCGGAGACCGGCGCCCGGCGCGCCATCGCACTGGCGAAGCTCCTCCCCATGCAGCGCGAGGACTTCGAGGGGATCTTCCGCGCCATGGACGGGCTCCCCGTCACCATCCGCCTCCTGGACCCGCCGCTGCACGAGTTCCTCCCCAGCGGCGCGGCCGAGATCAAGGACCTGGCCCGGAGGACGGGGGCGGACCCGGTGAAGCTCCGGGCCCGGGTGGACCAGCACCACGAGGCGAACCCCATGCTCGGGCACCGCGGGTGCCGCCTGGGGATCTCCCACCCGGACATCACCTGGATGCAGGCGCAGGCGATCTTCGAGGCGGCGGTGGCGGTGCAGCGGGAGGGCGTGACCGTCTGCCCGGAGATCATGGTGCCGCTCGTGGGCACCGTGGAGGAGCTGAGGCGGCAGCGGCAGATCATCGACGAGTGCGCGCAGGAGGTGTTCGAGCAGACCGACGCCACCGTGGACTACATGGTGGGGACGATGATCGAGCTTCCGCGCGCGGCGCTCACCGCGGACCGGATCGCCGAGGCGGCGGAGTTCTTCTCGTTCGGCACGAACGACCTGACGCAGACCACCCTGGGGATGTCGCGCGACGACGCGGGGAGCTTCCTCCCGACCTACGTGGAGGCGGGGATCCTCCCGGACGACCCCTTCCAGACGCTGGACCGGGAGGGCGTCGGGAAGCTGGTGGAGATGGCGTGCCGCCTGGGGCGCGGGACCCGGCCGGATCTGAAGCTGGGGATCTGCGGGGAGCACGGCGGGGACCCGCGCTCGGTGGAGTTCTTCCATGCCGCGGGGCTGAACTACGTGTCCTGCTCGCCGTACCGGGTGCCGGTGGCGCGCCTGGCCGCCGCCCGCGCCGCGCTCACGCACCGGAAGGCCCCGGAGGAGCAGGCCGCGGAGCAGGCGGCGTAGCGGAGGGCTCCGGTGAACGGCAGCGGCCCCGGCGATCTCGCCGGGGC
>DASYWD010000179.1 GCA_035936415.1 Longimicrobiaceae bacterium | reverse complement strand
CGCCGGGGCCTTCGAGGCCTTCGAGCCCGGCCGCCGCCGCGCCGCATGGGAAGCGCTCCGTGCCGCGGGCGACCTCCTCCCCCTGGCCCCCGCGCGCCGGCTCCCCTTCGACCCGCGCGAGCTGGAGGGGCCGGAGCTGGTCTTCCTGGACTACCTCGCCACCGGCATCTGCACGCACGGGCACCCCATGGAGCACCTGCGCCCGCGCCTGCGCGCCGCGGGAATCCTGTCCAGCGCGGAGCTCCCGGAGGTGGGGAAGGGGGAGAAGGTGCTGGTCTCGGGGCTGATCGTCGCCCGGCAGCACCCGGCCACGTCGAAGGGAACGGTGTTCGTGCTGCTGGAGGACGAGAGCGGCTTCATCAACGTGATCGTCCCCGCGAAGGTCTACGAGGCCAACCGCGAGACGGTGAAGTTCTCGCAGTTCCTGATCGTGGAGGGGCGCTTCGAGCGCGACGGGGCGGTGATGAACGTGGTGGGTCGGCGATTCCGGGAGCTGCCCCGGTCCATCGCCTTCCAGTCGCACGACTTCCGGTGAGGAGAGAGGAGGACTACGTGCCCGCTCCGGTCGCTCCACCGCCCCGCCGCGAGCGGATCTCCCGCAGCCCCACCACCGCCAGCGTCACCGCCGTGAGCGGCAGCACGAAGAAGACCATGGCGCCGCTGAACTCCGGGAGGACCTCGGACCGCGTGGCGGCGAGCACCAGGTAGGCGGTGTAGGCCACGTAGTAGCCGAAGAAGAGCAGCCCCTCCCAGCGGGAGATCCGGTGCCCGGAGAAGAAGATGGGGAGGCAGGCCACCGCGACCGCGATCATCACGGGGACGTCGAAGCGCAGCGCCGCCGGTGCCACGTCCACGCCCCCGGGCGCGACCAGCCCGGAAAACCCGAGCACCGCCAGGATGTTGAAGAGGTTGCTCCCCACCACGTTCCCCACCGCGATGTCGCGCTCCCCGCGGAGGCTCGCCAGCACCGAGGTGGCCACCTCCGGGAGCGACGTCCCCGCCGCGACGATGGTCAGCCCGATCACCAGCTCGTCGACGCCCAGCGTCGTGGCGATCTCCACCGCCCCGTTCACCAGCCAGCGCGAGCCCAGCACCAGCAGCACCAGGCCCCCCAGCACCAGCGCCGAGTCGCGCAGCCACGACGCCGCGCCCACCGCCGCCTCCCCGAACTCCCCCTCGTACTGCGCCTGCACCGCGGCCGTCTCGCGCCGGCTCTGCCGCACCAGGAAGGTCGTGTAGGCGACCGCCCCGCCGAAGAACAGCGCCCCGTCCAGGCGCCCGAACGCGCCGTCCAGCCCCAGCAGCAGCACCGCCACCGAGGCCCCGATCATCAGCGGAACGTCCAGCCGCACCAGCTGCTGCGCGACCACCAGGGGGGCGATCATGGCGGAGACGCCCAGGATGAAGAGGACGTTGAAGATGTTGCTCCCCACCACGTTCCCGAGCGCCAGGTCCGTCTGCCCGGCCAGGGCGGACTGCGCGCTGACCGCCATCTCCGGCGAGCTGGTGCCGAACGCCACCACGGTGAGGCCCACCACCAGCGGCGAGATCCCCAGCCCCGCGGCCAGGCGGGAGGCCCCCCGCACCAGCAACTCCGCCCCGGCGATCAGGATGGCGATCCCGAGCACGAACAGCACCATCGTCAGCGGACTCATGCGGGCCTTCTCCAGGGGGTGCGGGGTTCGCGGCGGGCCGGAGCCGGCCCGGCCATGAAGATAGGGAAGGCGCCCCGGGCCGGCACCTCCGGGGCGGTCACCGGTTGGGGCCCACCAGCCTGCGCCAGTCGCTCCCCGGCCGCTTCGCCTCCAGCTTCCGCGCGAGCCAGTCGCGCCAGGCCGGAGCCAGCTCCGGGCACTCCAGCAGCTCCGCGGCGAGGTCGTCGCGCCCCTCGCGGCGGAAGAGCAGGTCGTTCGCGAGCGCCACCGTCCAGCGCGGGCTCGGGCGCTCCACCCGCTCGCAGGGGGCGCCGGCCTCCACCGTCCCCTCGCGCAGCACCCGGTAGTACCACCCCGTGCGCCCCGTCCGCTGGACCCGCGCCGACAGGTCCTTGATGCGCCAGCGGCGGGCGATCTTCCAGCAGGGGCCGCGTGGCTGGGAGACCTGCAGCAGCGCCGTCCCCACGGCGTGCACGTCGCCGATGCACACCGTCTCCTCCGTCATCCCCGCGAGGGTGAGGTTCTCGCCGAAGGCGCCGAAGGGCATCTCCGCGATCCCCAGCTCCTCCCGCCACGCCGGGTAGTGCGCCGCGGCGTAGCCGAGCACTGCCTTCTCCGGCCCGCCGTGGTTCTTCCGGTCCGCCTGCCCGTCGCCCTCCAAGTTGGCCGTCCCGACGCGGACCGGGCCCGCGGCCGGCTCCTTGAAGAAGCCCGTGGTCCAGGCGCGATCCATCGGGTCGGGCGCGTCCTCCGCTCCGTAGGCGCGCGGGAGCCCCACCTGCACCGAGAGCACCCGGCCCACGGTCCCGTTCTCCTTCTCCATCTCTCCCCTCGATCTCCGGTGTTCCGACGCCGTGCCTCCGCCGCCCGCCGAAGTGGAAAACGTAGCACCGCCCGCGGGTGCGGAGAACTCCCCGCACGCAGTGTCCACACAAAGGCGAGAAAGCGCCCCCGGCGGGTGGCGGAAACGCCTTCCCGGAGGTAGTTTTCTCCGGCTTCGCAGGGCCGCAAAACTGGCACACTCCCGCCGCGCCGGGGTACAACACCCGGTTGCATCCGCATCGTTGCAGCGGATCCTGAGTTTCGACGTTTCCAGACGATAAAATGGCCGACGAGATCACGACCGAGCCGACCGGGAAGCCTGAGTCCAAGATCCTTCCGCGGCTGATCGAAGACGAGATGCGCGAGTCGTTCATCGACTACTCGATGAGCGTGATCGTACAGCGGGCGCTGCCGGACGTGCGCGACGGGCTGAAGCCGGTGCACCGGCGCATCCTGTACGCGATGCACGAGGCGGGGCTGTCGCCGAACCGGCCGTACAAGAAGAGCGCGACGGTCGTCGGCGACGTGCTGGGCAAGTAC
>DASYWD010000178.1 GCA_035936415.1 Longimicrobiaceae bacterium | reverse complement strand
GGCGGGGTCCGCACGCCGCTCCCGCTCGCCGCGGCGGAGCACCGGGCGGGGATCGGCTACACGGCTCACTTCGCCACGCTCTGGATCCCGGACGCCCGCGACGCCGCCGCCTGGCTCGCGGAGGCCGCCCCGCCCGACCGGCTCGCCCTGCTCCGGGAGGCCGGGGCGCAGGTGGGGCGGATGCACCGGGCCGGGGTGGCGCACCCGGACCTCAACCTCCGCAACCTGCTGGTCACTGGCGGGGAGGGCATAAGCCCGATCGTCCACCTCCTGGACTTCGACCGCGCGCGGGTCTCGCCGGGCCCAGTGTCCCCCCGGAGGCGCGCCGCCGACCTTCGGCGCCTGGCCCGCTCGGTCCGCAAGCTCGGCGCGCCGGTCGGCCCCGGGGGGTGGGCGGCGTTCCGGGAGGGCTACGGGGCCGGGTGGCCGCCCCGGCTCGACCTAGGATAGCGGACGAGGGCCCGCTCCACCTTCTCCGCGACCTGCTCGACGGTGATCCGCTCCATCCGCCCGGGACGGTGCCCCGCGCCCGCCGGGTAGTCCTCGCCCGGATCGCCGTACGCGTCCACCATGAGGTCGTGGAAGCGGCGGTAGGGCCCGTAGCGCTTCGGGTTGGTGTATCCCATCAGCGACACCGTCGGCGTCCCCAGCGCCACCCCCACGTGCAGCGGCCCGGTGTCCGGCGAGACCAGCACGTCCGCCCGGTCCAGCAGGTACACCACGCGGCGGAGGTCCCACTCCCTCAGGTCCAGCGGGGGGACCCCGGCCAGGCGCCGGATCTCCCCGGCCGCCGCTTCCTCCCGCGCCGACCTCCCCCCCACCAGCACCGCCCGCGCTCCCATCCCCTCCAGCCGGTCCGCCAGCGCCGCGTAGCGCTCCGCAGGCCACTCCTTCTCCGGCTTCGTGGTGCCCACCACCATCGCCGCGACGCGCCGCTCCGACGCGGGGAGGAGCCCCGCGTAGCGCTCCCGCTCCTCGTCCGTGGGGCCCAGCCCCCACTCCCGCACCGCCGGGATCCCCAGCGCCTCCACGAACTCCAGGTACTCGTCCTGCACGTGCCCCCGCGGCCGCGGGGGGATCCGGTGCGTGGAGAAGAGCCAGGTCAGGTCGCGCGCCCGTGCGCGGTCGTAGCCCAGCTTCACCGGCGCGCGGGCCATCCCGGCGACCACCCCCGCCTTGAGGTAGGCCTGGAGGTTGAGGACCACGTCGAAGGGGCGCGCCGCGAGCGTCCGCCGGAGCTTCAGGAGCCCGCGGATGCCGCGCGCCCGCTGGAAGGTGACGACCTCGTCCAGCGCGGGGTGCCCGGCCACCAGCGCCGCCGAAGAGGGCTGCATGATCCAGGTGAGGTGGGCGGCCGGGTGGTGGCGCCGGATCGAATGGAGCACCGGGAGGGTGTGGATCGCGTTTCCCACGGTGCTCATCATCACGATCCCCACGCGCCGAAGCGGCGGACCCGGCGATGTCACGATGGCCTCCGGCGCGCGGCCTCCGGCGCTCAAGGGACTCCCTCCCCGACCCCGTCGGCGGCGTAGCGCTCGCGCCACAGCTCCACCTTCTCCAGCACGTCCTCGACGCCGATGCGCCGCATCGTCCCCGGGCGTTTCTCGACCGAGACCGGGTAGTCCTCCCCCGGCTCGCCGTACGCGTCCACCATGAGGTCGTGGAAGCGGCGGTAGGGGCCGGTGCGCTTCGGGTTCCAGTGCCCCATCAGCCCGATGACGGGGCGGTTCAGCGCGACCGCCATGTGGAGGGGGGCGGTGTTCAGGGAGACGACCAGCGCGGAGCCGTCCAGCACCCCCACCAGCTCCCGGAGCGAGACGCCCAGCGTGGAGAGCACCGGAAAGCGGGCGTCCTCCAGGATTCGCCGCTCCGTCGCCAGCTCCCGCTCGGAGCGCCCCCCCACCAGCACCGGCTGGAGCCCGAACCGCGCGTAGAGCGCGTCGCACAGCTCCACCCAGCGCTCCGCGGGCCACTCCCGCTCCGGGTCGCTGCTCCCGATCACCAGCGAGGCCACCGGGCGGCCGATCCCGCCGAGGAGCTCCCGCTGCCGCTCCCGCTCGTGCTCCCACGGACCCAGCCCCCACTCTACCGGCTCCGGCGAGACCCCCAGGTGGTGCAGGAACTCGAAGTACTGGTCCTGCACGTGCTGCGGCTCGTGCGGGGGGATCCGCCGGTTGGTCACCAGCCAGTTGAGGTCACGCGCCCGCGCCCGGTCGAACCCGAGCTTCAGCGGCGCGTCCGCGAGCGCCGTGACCACGCTCGCCTTGAAGTACACCTGCAGGTCGAGCACGAGGTCGAAGCGCCGCCCCGCCAGCTTCCGCCGGACGTCGCGGAACGCCCGCCATCCCCCGGAGCGCTCGAAGGTGACGATCTCGTCCACCGCCGGGTGCCCCCGCACCAGCGACGCCGGTCCGGACTGCAGGACCCAGGTGAGGTGGCACGAGGGGTCGTGGCGCTTGAGCGCCGTCACCACGGGGAGGGCGTGCACCGCGTCCCCCACCGCGCTCATCATCACCAGGCAGATGCGCGGGGAGGGCGGAAGGACGATGGACATCGAGACGATCTCGCGGGTCGGGGCGATCGCGCGGCGCCGGTGGGCCGGGCCGTGGAGCGAGCCCTAAAGGTACGCGGGGGGCCCGCGGAAGGGGAGCGTGGCATCCGGCGCGGATCGGCGTTACAATTCCGCGCCCGGATGGGCGCGGATCCACATGAAACGTGCACGACCATGAACGAGACGATCGGCTCGCTGATCGCGCAGCTCGCGCAGACCAACGTGGAGCTCTGGCACGAGGAGGACAAAGCTCGCGTGGACGACGATCACCAGGTCGCAGCCGCCAAGCGCAGCGTCGACCGGCTCAACCAGCGCCGCAACGACCTCATCGAGCGGATCGACGAGGCGGTCATGGCGACGGTCCGGGAGGCGCAGGAGGCGGGGCGCGATGGCTGAGACCGTGGGCTGGCTCGCCGACAAGATCAGCATCGTCGAGCTGAAGATCTACCACATGCAGGAGCAGGCGGAGCGCGAGGACGCCACCCCCGAGTTCCGCGCGCAGTGCGAGGAGCGCCTGGAGGTGCTGCGCATGCAGCGCGACGACCTGGCGGAGGAGCTCACGGGCCTCCTCCGCGACATCGCCTCGGGGAAGGTCGTCCCGAAGGTCTACCGGCAGTTCAAGATGTACAACGACCCGCAGTATCGCAGGCAGAGCGCATCCTGACCCCAGGCTTCACCGGACCCCCATGACAAGAACCCTGTTCGTCGGCGGCATCCACGCCCTCGCCCTCTGTGGGCTGGCGGCATGCGCCTCCCCCCGTCCCGCCGCGGTGGCACCCGTTCCGCCTCCCGCTGCCGCCGTTCCGGCCCCCGCCGCCGCAGACATGGTGCTCCGCGGCGGCCGCGTGTTCCTGGCCGACGAGGCGAACACCGTCGTGCAGGCGGTCGCGGTGCGCGACGGCCGGATCATCGCCGCCGGGACGGACGAGGAGGTTTCGCGCCTGGTGGGCGAGGGAACGCAGGTGGTGAAGCTCGCCGGGCGGCTGGTGACCCCTGGCTTCAACGACGCCCATATCCACTTCGCGTCGGGGGGGGCCTCCCTCCTCAACGTGAACCTGGTGGGCACCACCTCGCTGGCGGAGATCGAGCGGAGGCTGGCCGCCGGGGTGGCGGCGGCGCAGCCCGGCGAGTGGGTGGTGGGGCGCGGGTGGGACCACACCCGCCTCCCGCGCGAGGAGGTCGGCCCCGACGGGTGGCCGCGCCGCGAGCTGCTGGACCGCGTCGCCCCGGACAACCCGGTCTTCCTCACCCGGGTGGACGGGCACGTGGGG
>DASYWD010000177.1 GCA_035936415.1 Longimicrobiaceae bacterium | reverse complement strand
CCGTCCGGCGCTCCCATCGCTTCAGGCTTTCCGCCGCTCCAGGTGGTCCTCAGCGCTCCGCCTCGTCCTCCCGCACCTCCGAGGGCGGGCGGCGGCCCGCGTTCTGCCGCACCTGTACCGCTCCGGGGGTGTTCTCGTTCTCGACGCTCCGCTCCCGCGCTTCCTCGGCGCTCAGCCGCCGGTCGTCCCTCGGGACGACGGGCTCGCCCGTCTGACGATGGCGCTCGTTCGAACGTGGCTCCACGTGATCCTCCTCGATGGGGTTTCCACAGGGAGGGAGCAATCTCGCAATTCACGTTCCCAGGGCGGCTTGCGGGACGGCGGATCCGGTGCGCCGCGGCGGCGGGCGCGGGCGGGATCCTTTCGCCGCGCGAGGGCGGCGCCTAGGATATCCCGCCGGGAGCAGGCGGTCATGCCTCGCGGCAGCGCACCTCGATCAGCAGCCTCTTCCAGCTGGGGACCTCCGCCCCCTTCACCCGCACCGCCACGGCGGAGGCGGCCCCGCCCCGCAGCAGCCAGGGCGCGAGCCAGGCGTTGATCTCCGGGGGCAGGTGGCCGATGGGGTCGCCCTCCGTCAGGTGGACCCACACCGCGGGATCCTCCTCGTCCGGCGGGTCCGGGATCAGGATGAGCCGGTCGCCGGGCTCCAGCGCTTCCAGGTGCGCGGCGCGCTCGCCGAAGACCGTGCCGTGGACGGTGGTGCGGAAGGTCTGCGGGCGGTGGTCGGGGAGAGGCGGGATCATCGCTGCTCTCTCTGGCGGAGAAGTTCGCGCGGCCGGCAACCGAATGTAACAGGGGGGTGTGCGCCCCTCAAGAAAGCCGGCCGGGCGCGGAGCCCGGAAACCAATTGTCCGCTGGCGGTTATCAAGACTGCCGGCTTCCCCGAGGCGAGACCCTGATGCAGCCCATCTACCTGGACCACGCGGCCACCTCCCCGCTGCGGAGAGAGGTTCGCGAAGCGATGCTCCCCTACATGGAGGAGCGCTTCGGGAACCCGTCCAGCCTGCACCGCTGGGGGCGGGAGGCGCGCGCGGCGCTGGAGGACGCGCGCGCCCGGCTGGCGGCGGTGCTGGGGGCCGCGCCGCTGGAGGTGGTGTTCACCCGTGGGGGGACCGAGGCCGACAACCTGGCCGTGCTGGGGCGGGCGCACTTCGCCCCGAGACAGCCGGTGGTCTGCTCGGCCATCGAGCACAAGGCGGTGCTCGCCGCCGCGAAGGCCACCACGCGCATCGCGGGCTCCAGCTTCCACGTGGTCCCGGTGGACGCGAACGGCGTCGTGCGCGAGGAGGAGCTCCACGCGCTGCTGGAGCCGAAGCCGGCGGTGGTGTCGGTGATGTGGGCCAACAACGAGGTGGGCGCCGTCCAGCCGGTCCCCCGGATCGCGGAGCGGTGCCGGGAGGCGGGGGTGGTCTTCCACACCGACGCCGTGCAGGCCTTCGGGAAGCTCCCGGTGCGGATGGACCAGGTCCCCGCGGCGCTGCTCTCGCTCAGCGCGCACAAGGTGGGCGGCCCTCGGGGCGTCGGCGCGCTCTTCGTGCGCAGGGGGACGCGCCTCCACCCGCTGGTGTACGGCGGGAACCAGGAGCGCGGGCTGCGCCCCGGGACGGAGGACGTGGCCGGTGCGGTGGGGATGGCCCTGGCGGCGGAGCTGGCGGTGCGCGACCGCGAGGCGGAGATGGCGCGCCTCGGCGCGCTGCGGGACCGGCTGGAGGCGGGGCTCCGGGCGGCGATCCCGGAGCTGGTGGTGAACGCCGCGGGCGCGGAGCGCCTCCCGACGGTGCTCAACGTGTGCATCCAGGGGGTGGACGGCGGCGCGCTCGTCCCCGCGCTGGACCTGGAAGGGATCGCCGCCTCGGGCGGGTCGGCGTGCTCCAGCGGCGCCGCCGCGCCCTCGCACGTGCTCACCGCCATGGGGCTGGACGAGCACGCGGCCTCACCCTCGCTGCGGTTCTCGCTGGGGAAGGAGACCACGGCGGAGGAGATCGACCGCGTGCTCGAGGTCGTCCCGGTGGTCGTGGCGCGGCTCCGGTCCTTTGCGCCGATCTGAAAAAGAAGTCACTCACGCACTCTAGTTCCATGAAGCGCAGGGTACTGGTCGCCATGTCGGGCGGGGTCGATTCCTCCGTGGCCGCGGCGCTCCTGGTGGAGGAGGGGCACGAGGTGGTCGGCGTCACCATGAAGACCTTCTGCTACTCGGACGACGTCGAGGGCACGGGGAAGACGTGCTGCGGCCTGGAGGGGATCATGGACGCCCGCCGCGTCGCGGACCGGCTGGGGATCGCGCACTACGTCTTCGACGTGGAGCGCGAGTTCACGCGCGACGTGATCGACGACTTCGTCGCGGAGTACGCCGCGGGGCGCACCCCGAACCCGTGCGTGCGCTGCAACGGGAACACCAAGTTCCGCGACCTGCTGCGCCGCGGCGAGATGCTGGGGTGCGACGCCATCGCCACCGGGCACTACGCCCGGATGGGCACCGACCGGCGGGGGAACGCCGTCCTCCTCCGCGGGGTGGACGAGAAGAAGGACCAGTCGTACTTCCTCTGGGCGCTCCCGCCGGAGCTCCTCCCGAAGCTGATGTTCCCGCTCGGCGAGCTGACCAAGCCGGAGGTGCGGGCCCGGGCGCGCGAGCTGGAGCTGGCGACCGCGGAGAAGCCGGAGAGCATGGAGATCTGCTTCGTCCCCACCGGCAACTACGTGGACGTGCTGGAGCAGCGCCTGGGCGCCGACCACCCGGCCCTCGCCCCCGGGAAGCTGGTCACCCCGGGCGGCGAGACGCTGGGCGAGCACGCCGGCTACGCGCGCTACACCGTGGGCCAGCGGAAGGGGCTCGGCGGCGGGCGCGGCCTCCCGCTCTACGTGATCGGGACCCGCCCGGAGAAGCGCGAGGTGGTGGTGGGCACGGCGGAGCAGCTGCACCGCACCGACGTCCGCATCGGCGAGCTGAACTGGCTCGCGGAGCCGCCCGCCCCCGGCGACGAGCTGCGCGTGCAGATCCGCCACCGCGCGCCGGCCGTGGGCGCGCGCGTCGCGGAGCGCACAGGCGACGTGGTCTCGCTGGAGTTCCACCAGGCCCAGGGCGCCGTGACGCCCGGCCAGTCCGCCGTGATGTTCCGGGACGACGTCGTGCTGGGCGGCGGCCGGATCACGGCCTGAGGGACCCCCTCCCCCGGCCCCTCCCCGCAAGGGGGAGGGGAGCACGACAGGGCTCCGGGTGGCGGCTCTCAGGCCGCCGGGTGAGGGCCCCGCGACGGCGCCTCCGCCGGGATGTTCCCGCGGGGCGCCGTTCGCAGTTCAAAGCAGTACCCGTATGATGCTGTACGGAGGGAGACAGCCGGCAGTATCGGCTGGCTCACTCCGGCGAGGGGAGACCCGGGGCTGTTTCCGGGGCTCACCGAGCCCGCGCAGGAGACAAGCCGCCGTTTGGCTTGGCTCCGGAGCGGCCCGCCACGGCAGAACGAAGCCGCCGCGAGACCACCCGTCTCTCGTTGACCGACCTTTGCACCACGGATAGCTTTACCGCCTATGCCTGCTCCCGTGAAGCGCCTCCTCTGGGTGGACGACGAGATCGACCTGCTGCGCCCGCACCTGCTCTTCGTGCAGGGGCGCGGCTACCACGTGGACGCCGTCTCCAACGGCGACGACGCGCTGGAGCTGATGCGCATCTCCACGTACGACCTGATCCTGCTGGACGAGCAGATGCCCGGCCGCACCGGGATGGAGGTCTTCGACGAGATCCGCCGCGTGGACGCGCGGGTGCCGGTGGTCATGGTCACCAAGAGCGAGGAGGACCGGACCATGACGGAGGCCATCGGGCGGCGGGTGGCCGACTACCTCGTGAAGCCCACCTCGCCCCGGCAGGTCCTCTCGGTGGTGACGCGGCTCCTGGAGGGCCAGGCGCTGCAGCAGCAGTTCGTGGCGCGCGACTTTACCATCCGCTTCCGCGAGCTGAACGCGCAACGCTCGGTGCCCCGCGGCTGGCGCGAGTGGGGCGAGACCTACTCGGAGCTGGTCGACTGGGAGCTGCGCCTCCGCGGCGCGGGGGAGATGGGGCTCCTCTCCTCGCTCGAGACGCTGCTGGACGACTTCCGCCGCGAGTTCTGCCAGTTCGTCGCGGCGAGCTACCCGGCGTGGGTGAACGGCGCGGACGACCGCCCGCCGCTCTCCGTGGACGTGGTGCCGCAGTTCCTGGAGCCGCTGATCGGCGAGGGGCGGACCGCGCTCTTCGTCATCATCGACTGCCTGCGGCTGGACCAGTGGCGCGCCATCCTCCCGCTGCTGACGCCGCACGCGGAGGTGGAGGAGGCGCTCTACTACTCCATCCTCCCGACCGCGACGCCGTTCTCGCGCAACGCCATCTTCTCCGGGTGGTACCCGGACCGGATCGCGGAGACGCATCCGGGGTGGTGGGGGGGCGACACGGAGGGGAGCCTGAACTCCTTCGAGCGCGAGCTGTTCGAGGAGCAGGTCGCGCGGCTGCTGGGCCACTCGCTTCCGGTGCACTACGAGAAGATCTTCGCCTCGGGCGACGGGGAGTCCGCGCTGCGCCGCCTCCCGGGGCACCTTTCACAGCCGGGCGTGACGGCAATGGTCTTCAACTTCGTGGACCTGCTCACGCACGGGCGCTCGGAGTCCACGGTGCTGTGGGAGGTGGCGCGCGACAAGGAGGCGCTGCGGGCGCTCACCCGGCAGTGGTTCGAGCGATCCGAGGCGCTGACCGCCATCCGCGAGGCGCTCCGGCAGGGGGTGCCGGTGCTGGTGACCACGGACCACGGCTCCATCCACTGCCACCGCCCGGCGACGGTGTTCGCCAAGCGCGACACCACGCAGAACCTCCGCTACAAGTTCGGCGACGACCTGCGGGCGGAGGACCCCTCGCTGGCATTCTCCACGGGCGAAGAGAGCACGCTGCGCTTCCCGCCGGGGCGCGCGGCGACCAACTACCTGCTGGCGATGGAGGACGTCTTCTTCGTCTACCCGACCAAGCTGCGGCAGTACCAGGCGCGGTACCGCGGGAGCTTCCTGCACGGCGGCATCAGCCCCGAGGAGATGGTCCTCCCCGTCGCGCTGCTGACCCCCCGATGAAGCTGTACCTGCGGATCCTGGGCTACCTCCGCCCCCACTGGGGGCTGTTCGCGCTTTCCGCGGCGGCGATGACGCTGCACGCGGTGCTGGACGCGCTCAGCCTGACGCTCCTCGCGCCCTTCCTCCGCGTGCTCTTCGGCGGGGAGGAGGCGCTCTCCGGGGCGGCGGGCCTCTTCGGCGGCGCGGACGGGGGCGGCGCGATCCAGCGGGTGATGGAGTGGGCGCTCGGCGGCGTGGTGAGCCAGAGCTCGCCCATGGCGGCGCTCCGGGACGTGGTGCTCTTCATGTTCGGGGTGCTGCTGCTCAAGAACGCGGCGCTGTACGTCCAGGGGTACACCTCGACGCTGGTGGAGGCGCTGGTCACGCGGGACCTCCGCGACGCCATCTACACCCACCTGCTGCGCCTGGGCTTCCCCTTCTTCCAGCGCACCAAGGCCGGGCAGATCATCTCGCGCGTCACCAACGACGTGGACCAGATGCGGTCGCTGGTCACCAACAACCTGACCAAGCTCCTGTCGTCGGTCATCCAGGCGGCGGTCCTCCTGGTGACGCTCTTCCTCCTTTCCTGGAAGCTGACCCTGGTGGCGCTGCTGGCGCTCCCGCCCATGCTCCTGCTCTGGGCGCGCTTCCGCAGCCGGCTCCGGCGCGGGGTCCTGCGGGTCCTGGACGCGGTGGGCGAGGTGTCGGTGCAGATCCAGGAGACGGTGTCGGGGATCCGCCTGGTCAAGGCGAGCGGGGCGGAGGGGTGGGAGGCGCGCCGCTTCCGGGCGCTCACCCACCGGCACTACAAGGCGCTGTCGCGGAACGACCGCTGGCGGAAGTTCTTCCCGCCCGCCACCGAGATGATCACGGCCACGGCGATCCTGGCGCTGGTCTGGTACGGCAGCTACCTGGTGCTCGCCGAGCGGTCCATGGCGCCGGACCACTTCCTCACCGCGCTGCTGGTCGCGGGGCGGCTCATGACGCCGGTCAAGGCGGTGGCCCAGTACCCGTCGCTGGTGCAGCCGGGGCTCGCCGCCGCGGAGCGGGCCTTCGAGCTGCTGGACACCCCGCCCGAGGTGACGGACCGCGCCGGCGCCCTCCCCGTGACCGGGTTCCGCGAGGCGATCCGCTTCGAGGGGGTGGACTTCGAGTACGCGCCGGGCGTTCCCGTGCTGCGGGAGATCGACCTGGAGATCCGGCCGGGAGAGGTGGTGGCGGTGGTGGGGGCGAGCGGGGCGGGGAAGAGCACCCTCTCGGACCTGGTCCCGCGCTTCCACGACCCCACGCGCGGGCGGATCACCCTGGACGGAGTCGACCTGCGCGACCTCCGGGTGGCGGAGCTGCGCGCGCTGCTGGGGATCGTGACGCAGGAGACCATCCTCTTCCACGACACCGTGCGCGCCAACATCGCCTACGGCGTGGAGAACGCGCCGCAGGAGCGGATCGAGGCCGCGGCCCGCGCGGCCAACGCGCACGAGTTCATCGCGGAGCTCCCGCAGGGGTACGACACGGTGCTCGGGGAGAAGGGGACCCGGCTCTCGGGGGGGCAGCGGCAGCGGATCGCCATCGCGCGGGCGCTCTTCCGTAACCCGCCGCTGCTCATCCTGGACGAGGCGACCAGCGCCCTGGACACCGGGAGCGAGCGGCTCGTGCAGCAGGCCATCGACGAGGTGATGGAGGGGCGGACCGTGCTGGTGATCGCCCACCGGCTCTCCACCGTGCGCCGCGCCGACACCATCGTGGCCATGGAGGGGGGGCGCATCGTGGAGCGCGGCACGCACGAGGAGCTGCTCGCGCTCGGGGGGACCTACCGCCGGCTGCACGACCTGCAGTTCGCGGCCGGCGAGGCGCCGGAGCTTCCGGCCGGCGCCTTCTCCGCGGAGGGCGCCTGAGCCGCGGCGCGCGGCTGTCTTACCGAAGATTTCATTTCCATGCGACATAGATGACGACGATGCAAGTTCCCCTGCTGGACCTGACCGGGCAGTACCGTACCGTGGCGGACGAGGTGCAGCGGGCCCTCCAGGCGGTGATCGAGGAGCAGCGGTTCATCCTGGGCCCCGTGGTGGACCGCTTCGAGGCGGAGGTGGCGGAGCACCTGGGGGTGGAGCACGCGGTGGGGTGCGCCAGCGGGACGGACGCGCTCCTCCTGGGGCTGCGGGCGCTGGGGGTGGAGCGGGGCGACGAGGTGGTGACCACGCCCTTCACCTTCTTCGCCACGGCGGGGGCGATCCACAACGCGGGCGCCCGGCCGGTGTTCGCGGACATCGACCCGGCGACCTTCAACCTGGACCCGGCCGCGGCGGAGGCGGCCCTGGGCGAGCGGACGCGCGCCGTGGTCCCGGTGCACCTCTTCGGCCAGATGGCGGAGATGGAGGCGTTCCGCGCGCTGGGCGACCGGCGCGGGGTGCCGGTGCTGGAGGACGCGGCCCAGGCCATCGGGGCGCGCCGGCTGCTGGAGGACGGGCGGTGGATCACCACCGGGACGCTGGGCGACGCCTGCGCTTTCTCGTTCTTCCCCAGCAAGAACCTGGGCGCCTTCGGGGACGCGGGGATGACCGTGACCGGCGACGCGGCCGTGGCGGAGCGGCTTCGCAGGCTGCGCGTGCACGGCGGGCGCCAGATGTACCACCACGAGGAGGTGGGCTACAACTCGCGCCTGGACGCGCTGCAGGCGGCGGTGCTCTCGGCGAAGCTCCCGTACCTGGTGGGGTGGAGCGAGCGGCGGCGGGAGCACGCCCGGTTCTACGACGAGGCGCTCGCCGGGATCGGGGGGCTCGCCACGCCGACGGTCCTCCCGGGGAACGAGTCCATCTACAACCAGTACACGCTCCGCGTCGGCGACGGGCGCCGCGACGATCTCGCCGCCTTCCTGCGGGAGCGCGGCGTGGGCAGCTCGGTGTACTACCCGGTCCCGCTGCACCTGCAGGAGTGCTTCGCGTACCTGGGCTGCCGCCAGGGCGAGTTCCCGGAGTCCGAGCGCGCCGCCCGCGAGGTGCTCTCGATCCCGGTGTTCCCGGAGCTCACGGAGGCGCAGCGGGAGCACGTGGCAGGCGCCATCCGCGAGTTCTTCGGCGCCTGAGGTGCCGGCGAGGGGGTGAGCGAGGGATGTTCGTCGCAGCGCACAACGCCGCGCACGTCTGGGGCGGCCTGGAGCGCGCCACCTCCCTCCTCCTGGCGGGGCTCGCCCGGCGGGGGCACCGCGTGCTCCTCTTCTGCAACGACGCGCGCGTGGCGGAGGGGGCGCGTGCGCTCGGCGTCCCGGCGGAGGTGCTGGTCCTCGGCGGCGACGCGATGCTCCACCACGCGGCGCGCTTCGCCCGGCGCCTCGGGGAGGATCGACCGGACGCGCTCGTAATCAGCAGCTTCCAGAAGGTCTGGCTCGGCGGGATGGGCGCCCGCCTCGCCGGGGTGCCGCGCGTGGTGGCGCGGATCGGGCTGGAGAACTACACCCCGTACAGCTGGAAGTACCGGCTGGCGTTCGGGCGGTGGGTGGACGCGGTGGTGGTGAACGCCGCCCGGATGCGCCCTCCCTTCCTGGCGCTCCCCGGGTGGTCGGAGGCGCGCGTGGCCACCATCCACAACGGCGTCTGGCCGCGCCCCCGCAGTGCTCCCGGCGGGCTCCGGCGCGAGCTGGGGATCCCGGAAGATGCGCCGGTGGTGGGCGCCATGGCGCGCCTGGCCCGCCAGAAGCGCCTCGACCGGCTGCTGCACGCCCTGGCGCTGCTCCCGCCCGGCGTCCACTGCCTGGTCGCGGGAGAGGGGCCCGAACGGCAGGCCCTGGCGGCGCTCGCCGCGGAGCTGGGGCTCGGCGCGCGCGTGCACTTCCTGGGCTTCCGCGAGGACGTGGGCGACGTCCTGGAGGCGCTCGACCTCCTGCTGGTCACCTCCGACACGGAGGGGCTGAGCAACACCATGCTGGAGGCGCTGGCGGCGGGGGTCCCGGTGGTGAGCACCCCGGTCAGCGGCGCGGACGAGGCGCTGGATCCCCTTCCGGACGGGAGGCGGCCGGGCCTGGTGGTCGGCTTCACGCCGGAGGAGGTCGCCGCCGCGGTGCGGGAGCTCCTGGCCGACCCTGCCCGCCGGGCCGGGATGGGGAGCGCGGCCCGGGAGCGGGCGGAGGAGCGGTTCGGCTTCGAGCGGATGCTCGACCGCTGGGAGGCGGTGCTCGGCGCTCCGGGAGGGGGCGGGGATGCCTGAGCTGATTCATCCGGGCGGCCGGATCTGCGTCGTTCTCCTCACCGGGCTGGGCGACGTGGTCAACGGCCTGCCGCTCGTCAACGCGCTCAAGGACCACGACCCGTCGTGCCACGTCACCTGGGTGGTGGAGCCGATGTCCGCGCCCATCCTCCGGCCGCACCCCTCGGTAGACGACGTGGTGGTCTACCGCAAGAAGCTGGGCGCGCGCGGGGTCTGGGAGCTGGCGATGGAGATGCGCGGCCGGCGGTTCGACCTGACGCTCAACCTGAACGTCTACTTCAAGAGCATCTGGGCCACCGTCCTTTCCCGGGCGCCGCGCCGGGTGAGCTTCGGGAGGGACCGGGCGTTCGACGGGGTGTGGCTGGCGGCGAACCACCGCCTCCCCCCCCGGCCGCGCGCGCACACGGTGGACCTGTTCGGGGAGTTCGCGGAGTACCTGGGGGTGCCCTACGGCGAGCCGGACTGGCGCATCGTCTTCACGCCGGAGGAGCAGCGGGACCAGGCCGCTTTCTTCGCGGAGCAGGACCGTCCGCTCGTCGTCATCCCTCCCGCGTCGGCCATCCACTGGAAGGACTGGGTGCCGGACCGCTGGGCCCGGGTGGTGGATGCGCTGGAGCACGACTTCGGCCTCCGGACGGTGCTGGTCGGCGGTACGGGCGAGCGCGAGACGCGCATCGCCCGGGAGATCACGGAGCAGGCCAGCGCGACGCCGCTCTGGGCGATGGGCGACCCCATCCGCCGCATGGCGTGGATGATCGAGGGCGCCGACCTGGTGATCGCCCCCGACACGGGCCCCCTGCACATGGCGCGCGCGCTGGGCACGCCCGTGATCGGGCTGTACGGCCACACCAGCCCCTGGCGCACCGGGCCGTACCGCCGCTACCACGACCTCTGGGTGGACACGTACACCGACCCCGGCGAGTCCCCGGACCCCTCCAGCTTCGCCTCCAAGCTGGGGCGGATGGAGCGGATCGCCGTGCGGGACGTGCTGGAGCGGGTGGAGCGCGCAGTGGAGCGCTACGGGGTGGGCCGGGGGTAGGCCATCCCTTGGATGCTGGAGCGAGTCCGGGACACGCCCGGACCAGGGTACTCGACGAGATGACCGTGAACGAGACGAGAGCGGGCAGGATCCTGGTGACCGGTGGGATGGGGTTCATCGGGAGCAACTTCGTGCGCCTGCTGCTGGCTGAGCGGCCGCGGTGGGAGGTTTGGAACCTGGACCTCCTCACCTACGCCGCCAACCCGGAGAACCTGGCCGACGTCGCCCCCTCGGCGGAGGCGGAGGGGCGCCATCGCTTCGTCCGCGGCGACGTCGCCGACCCGGAGGCAATGGAGGCGCTGTTCGCGGAACGGCGCTTCGACGCGGTGGCGCACTTCGCGGCGGAGAGCCACGTGGACCGCTCCATCGCCAGCGCGGCGCCCTTCGTCCGCACCAACGTGGTGGGGACGCAGGTCCTCCTGGACGCCGCCCGCGCGCACGGTGCGGGGCGCTTCGTCCACGTCTCCACGGACGAGGTGTACGGCGACCTGGAGCCGGACGAGCCGCCCTTCACGGAGGAGACGCCGATCCGCCCCTCCTCCCCGTACAGCGCGAGCAAGGCCGGCTCCGACCACCTGGCGCTCTCCTACCACCGCACGCACGGGATGGACCTGGTGGTCACGCGCTGCTCCAACAACTACGGGCCGTACCAGTTCCCGGAGAAGCTGGTCCCGCTGATGATCGTCAACGCGCTGGAGGGGCGGCCGCTCCCGGTGTACGGGCGGGGCGACAACGTGCGCGACTGGATCCACGTGGAGGACCACTGCCGGGGGGTGCTGGCGGCGCTGGAGGGCGGGACGGCGGGCCGGGTCTACAACTTCGGTGGGGCGAGCGAGCGGCGGAACCTGGAGGTGGTGCGCGAGATCGCCCGCGCGGTGGGCGCCCCGGAGGAGCTGATCCGCTTCGTCACCGACCGGCCGGGGCACGACCGGCGCTACGCCATCGACTTCGCGCGCGCCCGCGAGGAGCTGGGGTGGACCCCCTCGCGGACGTTCGAGGAGGGGCTGGCGGACACCGTCCGGTGGTACCTGGAGAACCGCGGGTGGTGGCAGCGGGTGCGCGACGGGGCGTACCGCGAGAGCGCCGCGATGATCGCGAGCTGGAGCGGCCCCGGGGCGGGGCAGGAGTGAGCGCCCCGAAGCCGGGCGCGAAGCCGGAGCCGCGCCCCACCCTTTCGCACCGGGTGGAGTACGTCCTGGCGCGCGGGCTTGAAAGGGCGGTCTCCGCGCTGCCGGAGCGGATGGCGGAGGGCCTGGCCGCGGGTGCGGGGCGGCTGGCGGGCGGCCCGCTGGGGATCCGGCGCGGCGTGGTGGAAGCCAACCTCCGCCTCGCCTACCCGGACGCTCCGGACGACTGGATCCGCGACACGGCCGCCGCCGCGTACCGCCACCTGGGGCGGGAGGCCGCCACGATCCTCCGCCTGTCGCGGCTGGACGCGGCGGAGGTGGTGCGGCGCACCGAGACCCGCGGCTGGGAAGAGCTCGAGGCGGCGATGGCGGAGGGGAAGGGCGTGCTCCTGGCGACCGGCCACTTCGGGAACTGGGAGATCGCCGCCGCCGCCGTGGCCGCGCGCGGCGTCCCTATCGCCGCCATCGTCAAGCGGATGGGGAACCGGCTGGTGGACGCGCGGCTGGAGGAGCTGCGCCGCCGGCTGGGGGTGCAGACCATCGAGATGCACCAGGCCCAGCGGCAGGTTCCGCGCGTGCTCCGGCAGGGCGGCGTCGTGGGGATCGTGGGGGACCAGGACGCGCGCCGCTCCGGCGTCTTCGTCCCGTTCTTCGGCCGGCCCGCGTCCACCCACCGCGGCACCGCGCTCTTCGCGCTGCGGCTGGGCGCGCCCGTCTTCGCCTGCACGGCGCGCCGCCTCCCCGGCGACGAGGTCCGCTACGAGGTGGGCGGCGTCCGTGTCCCCGTGCACCCCACCGGCGACCTGGAGGCCGACGTGGCCCGCCTCACCGCCCGGCTCGCCGCGGCGCTGGAGGCGGACGTGCGCTCCGCGCCGGAGCAGTACTTCTGGTTCCACCGGCGCTGGAAGACCCCGCCTCCGCCGGAACCCCCCGCCGCCGAACAGGGTACTGCCACCCCTGGAGACGGCCCCGATCCGACAGCCGGCTGACCGAAATTGATCTACATCTGCATCCCCGCCCTGGACGAGGCGCAGACCGTCGGCGTGCTCCTCTGGAAGCTCCGCCGGGTCATGGCGGAGTTCCCGCGCGACTACGAGGTGCTCGTGCTGGACGACGGCTCCACCGACGCGACCTCGGAGGTGGTGGAGCCGTACGCCCGCGTCCTCCCCGTCGTCCTGCTGCGCAACGAGCGCACGCAGGGGTACGCGGCGGCGCTGGAGCGCCTGGTGCGGGAGGCGGTCGCGCGCTCCACGCACCCCAAGCGCGACATCGTGGTGGTCATGCAGGCCGACTTCACCGAGGCCCCGGAGGACGTCCCCGCGCTGGTGAAGCGGATGGAGGGCGGCGCCGACGTGGTCGGCGGGACCGCCGTGGCGGCGGGGCCGGAGCACGCGCGGGCGCTCCGCTGGTCGCGCAGGGGGCTCCCCCTGCTCCTGGGGCGCGCCGCCTTCCCCCGCGAGATCCGCGACCCGCTCTCCGGCTTCCGCGCCTACCGCGTCTCCGTGCTGAAGCGGGCGCTGGCGGAGCGGAGCGGAGCACCGCTCCTCACCCGGCAGGGGTGGGCCGCCAACGCCGAGCTCCTCCTGGCCGTGGCGCCGCACGCGCGGCGTGCCGAGGGGGCCGAGGTCTCGGTGCGGTACGACCGGCGGGAGCGGGAGAGCCGCTTCCGTCCCTGGAACGCGCTCGGCGAGGTCTGGAACCTGTCGCGGAGGGCGCCCCGCGCCTCCCCGGCCCCGGACCCGGCGAGCTGAAAGAGAGAAGAGGTACCATGCCGTTTCGACTTCCACGTGCCCGTGCGCTCGCCGCGCTCGCGGCCGTTCTCGCCCTGGCGGGGGCGGCGGACGCCCGCGCTCCCGCCGCGCAGCAGGACACGGCCGAGGCGGCGCCCGCGCACCCCTTCGGCCCGGGTGAGCGGGCCGTCTTCCAGGTGAAGCTGGGGGCGGTGGCGGTCGGGACCGGGTCGATGCACGTGATGGGGATCGAGAACGTGCACGGACAGCCCACCTACCACACGCGGCTCCGCCTTTCCGGCGGGATCCCGCTGGCACGGGTGGACGACCGGTTCGACTCCTGGATCGACGTGAAGGGGCTCTTCTCGCGGCGGTTCAAGCAGGACCAGAAGGAGGTCCGGTTCGAGCGGAAGCGCACGTACGAGTTCTACCCGGAGCGGCGGGAGTACCGCAGGCTGGACAACGGCGAGACGGGGAGCATCCCCACCGACCGTCCGCTGGACGACGTCTCGTTCCTCTACTACGCGCGCACCCTGCCGCTGCGGGTGGGCGAGACGTACACGCTGCACCAGTACTTCAAGGCCGACGGCAACCCGGTGATCCTCAAGGTCGTCCGGCGCGACACGGTCCGGGTGCCGGCCGGCACCTTCCCGACCATCGTGATCCGTCCCGTCATCAAGACGGACGGGCTCTTCGGCGAGGGCGGCGAGGCCGAGGTGCACTTCTCCGACGACGCCCGCAGGATCCCGGTGCAGATCCGCAGCAAGGTGCCCCTGATCGGCTCGCTCACGATGAGCCTGCGGGAGTATCAGCCCGGGAAGTGAGCGTCGGCGGGCGGCAGCCCCGCCACGAAGTCCAGCACCGCCCCGTTGAACGCATCCGGCCGCCCGAAGTGCGCCGCGTGCGCCGCCCCCTCGATCCACGCGACCCGCCCCTCGCCCGGGAGCCCCCGGGCCAGCGCCTCCGCGAAGTCGCGCGCCACCACCGGGTCGCGGCGGCCCACCACCACGAGCGAGGGCGCACGGACGCTGGGAACGAGCGGGAGCGGGTCGTGGGCGGTCCCCTGGCGCCAGGTGCGCCACACCCGGAGCGGCCCGGCGCGGAGGTACGCCTGCGCCACCACCGGGACCAGCCTCCAGTCCTCCAGGGGGATGTCCGCCACGAAGCCCGCGGCCTGGCGGAGCAGCCGGTGCCGCCGGGGCGCTCCGGTGGGGGCGAGGAGCACCAG
>DASYWD010000176.1 GCA_035936415.1 Longimicrobiaceae bacterium | reverse complement strand
GCGCTGGCGCGGGACGGCTTCGGCGGGGCCGCCGCGGCGCTCGGGGCGGAGCTGGCCGCGCTGGAGGCGACGCCGTGCTGCCACTGCATGCTCCGCCACATGCTGGAGTCCATGCTGCGCGTGGCCACCCTCGCGCCGGTCCACGCCGCGCGCGCGGAGGAGGCCGGGATGCGGAGCACGGCCGGGCTCTCGCGGCTCCTCCTCCGCCTGCACCTCCTCGCCCTCTCGGACGCGGCGAAGCTGGACGTGCTCGCCGCGCCGATCCAGGCGCGCGGCATCCCCATCCTCTGCCAGGACGTGCCGCCGATCCCGCCGGGGTGAGCGCCGACCAGTTCGAGCCGGTCCTGCCATCGGTGGTCTGGTGCGGTAACAGGCCCAGGCCGTGCAGCCACCAGGTGTGCCTGCGTGCATTCCTCTCCGTGTTCGCCTCGGGGGCTTGTCTGGGAGATGCTGCGCCTGCGTTCTCCCTCCCATTCGATGGGCCCGGATTGAGGTGAATTCAACGGATTTAGAGGACGATTGACAGAGCAGGGAGCAGGGTTTACCTTTAGGGTAATCCGGTTTACCCGGAGGTGGATGGCGAAGCCATCGGAAGGGCCCCACTCGGGGCCCTTTTTCGTTTACCTCATCTCCTTACCGACTACGAGATCGGCGCGACGCAGGTGCTTGGCCTCGAGTGCCTCGGCCACAACCGTTCCGAACGGGGCGATCTCCTTCTCCAAGAGCCCGTTCTCCTGCAGGATGATATTGCGGCAGGGGTGGGCCACGAGGTCAGCCAGCTGGAGGCCCGCGACGTTCGCGGCCTTCGGCTTCACCTTGAGCTGTCGGCTGCTGAGCACCGCCTGGAATCGTTCGGCGCTGACGTTCTCTGTGCCCTGCATCCAGATCCGGGTGAACTCCTCTTTCAGGCGCATGTCCTCGTTCTTTCCCCGAGACTCCGCCATGGCGTCTGCCTGGGCTCCTTCGTCCTCCAGGAACGGGACAAAGTGCTCGAGGAGCACGCTCAAGCAGTAGTGATACGGGTCGTAGCGCCACTGACGGTATTTCTCGAGGTAGCGCTGCTTGTCGAGGCAGACGCTGATGAGGGTGTATTCCCAACGGCGGAAGCACTCGAGGACGGCTGCATCGAAGGCGCCGCGGACCTGCTCATCCTCCAGGCACTCGAAGGGATGCTTCCGATTGACGATCTCCTTCCGGTGGAAGATGACGGGCTCGTCCGGATGGTGGGCCTCGAAGAAGCTGGACTTGAGTGCCTCCATCTGCGGATGGACCACCGCAGCGGTGTGCGTGAGGTCGAGGACCACTCCCGTCAGGCTCAGATAGCGGTGATTGGGATTCCCCGAACTCTTCATGTCGGAGTTGCCCGTCTCGTCGATGTAGACGCGATACTTCACAGGCGGGATCCTCTCGGCTGCGGATGGAGCCGAAGGATAGACGAGCCTCACGGCAGTCCGCAACCGTGCCCCCGCTCCGAATCCGCCCTGGCGCTTGCCACGCGCTGGGATTGCGGCCACATTCCACGGCGTCAATCCGCACAGTTCCCCCACAGGAGTCCCGTCCATGCGTCTCCCGGCAGTCCTCGCGTCGCATCGGTCGGAACGGTGGACGTGGGCGGCGGCGGCCGCGCTCCTCCTCCTCGCCGGGTGCGCCACCGCGGGCCGCGGCGGCCCCGACGTGAGCGCCTTCATGCGGCCGGGCGTGTCGCTCGAGCTGGCGCGGGAGCGGGCGCGCACCCTCTCGGACGTGCGCTACGCCCTGTCGCTGGACGTCACCCATGTCGACACCGCGCGCGGGCGGGTCGCGGTTTCGTTCGACCGGAGGCCCGGCGCGGGCGACCTGGTGGTGGACTTCCGCGGGCTGGAGCTGGACAGCGTGGCCGCCAACGGCGCGCCCGTCGACGACCACACCTGGGCGGAGGGGCACGTCCGCATCCCCGCGCGCCACCTCCGCGCCGGCGCCAACACCGTGGCCTTCCGCTTCGCCTCGCGCATCGCCCCGGCCGGCGCGAGCGTGATCCGCTACGAGGACCCCTCGGACGACGCGCGGTACCTGTACACCCTGCTCGTCCCGGCCGACGCCAACCAGCTCTTCCCCTCCTTCGACCAGCCGGACCTCAAGGGCCGCTTCCGCGTGGAGATCGTGGCGCAGCCGGAGTGGAGCGTGCTCGCCAACGGCCCGCTCGCCGCGGTCGACACGCTGGCGCCGGGGCGGGTGGCGTGGCGCTTCGCGGAGACGGAGCCCATCTCCACCTACCTGGCCGCCTTCGCCGCCGGGCCGTGGCGGCGATGGGAGTCCGCGCCGGCCGGGGGGCGGCCGATCACTCTGTACGCCCGCCGCACCGTGGCGCGCGACGTGGACGCGGACACGCTGCTCCGCAGCAACCGCGACGCCCTGGAGTGGCTGGAGCGCTACTTCGGCATCCCTTTCCCGTTCGCCAAGTACGACATGCTCCTGGCCCCCGCCTTCCCCTTCGGCGGGATGGAGCACGTGGGGGCGGTGTTCTACAACGAGAACACCTTCGTCTTCCGCGAGCCCCCCACCCTCAACGAGCGCCTGTCGCGCAAGGCCACCACCTACCACGAGGTTGCACACCAGTGGTTCGGGGACCTAGTGACCATGCGGTGGTTCGACGACCTGTGGCTCAAGGAGGGCTTCTCCACCTACATGGCGGCGAAGATGCAGGACGAGCTGGACCCCGGCTCGGAGGCGTGGAAGACCTTCTACCTGCGCAACAAGCCGGTCGCCTACGGCACCGACGTCACCGAGGGGACGGTCCCCGTCTGGCAGGACCTCCCCAACCTGGACCTGGCGAAGGGGAACTACGGGCCCATCGTCTACAACAAGGCGCCCTCCATCCTCAAGCAGCTGGAGTTCCTGGTGGGGGAGGACGCCTTCCGCGAGGGGCTGCGCATCTTCCTCCGGCGCCACGCCTACGCCAACGCCACCTGGGAGGACCTGCTGCGGGCCGTCGAGGAGGCGTCCGGCACGTCGCTCGAGGCCTTCGGCGCGCAGTACATCCTCCGCGCGGGGATGCCGGTGGTGGAGACGGCGCTCGACGTGGACGGGGGCCGCATCGAGAGGCTGGCGCTCGTGCAGCGCCCCGCGCGCGCCCTCCCGGGCGACCGCGGCGGGTGGTGGCCGGGGCGGGTGCGGGTGCGCCTGGGCTACCGCGACCGGCCCGACAGCGTGCTCTCCGTGGCCTTCACCGGCGACACCACCGTGGTGGCCGCGGCGGCGGGGCTCCCCGCGCCGGACTGGGTGTGGGCCAACGAGGGGGACTACGGCTACGGCCTCTTCCTGCTGGACCCGCGGAGCGCCGAGCACGTCCTGCGTCACGTGGGCGAGACCGGGGACGGCCTGCTGCGCGCCATGCTCTGGGGCGCGCTCTGGGACCTGGTGCGCGAGGCGCGGCTGGACCCGGCCGTGTACCTGGCGCTCACCCTGCGCGAGCTTCCCCGCGAGCGCGACGAGCAGATCGCCGGGACGCTCCTGGGGCGCGGCGCCGCCGCGCTGACCCGCTACCTCCCCGACGCGGAGGCGGCGCGGCTCCTCCCGGAGTGGGAGCGGATGCTCCTGGCCCGCGCCGGGAACGACTCGCTCTCGTACGGGCTGCGCAAGGCGGCCCTGGACACCTACCTGGCGGTGGCCCGCACCCCCGAGGCGCGCGGGGTGATGCGCGAGTACCTGGCCGGCACCCGCCGCTTCGCCGGGGAGCCGCTCCGCCCTCCGAGCCGCTGGGCCGCGGTGGCGCAGCTCCTGGCCGTGGGCGACCCGGCGGCGGACTCGCTGTACGCGGCCGAGGCGGCGCGCGACACCACCCCGGAGGCGGCCCGGCGCGCCTTCGTGGCCGGGGCGGCGCGTCCGGACCCCGCCGCCAAGGCGGAGTACTTCCGCCGCTACCTGCGCGACGCGTCGCTGAACGAGGAGTGGGTCACCGCCTCGCTGGGCGCCTTCAACGACCCGGCGCACGCGCGGCTCACGCTCCCGCACCTCCGCCCGGCGCTGGAGGAGCTGGAGTGGATCCGCGACAACCGCCGCATCTTCTTCCTCCCGCGCTGGATCGGCGCCTTCCTGGGCGGGCAGACGGAGCCCGCGGCGCTGGCGGAGGTGGACGCCTTCCTGTCCGCCCACCCGGAGCTGCCCCTGGACGTGCGGCGCAAGGTGCTCCAGGCGCGCGACGAGCTGGAGCGCACCGTGCGGATCCGCGGGCAGAGCTGAGGCGCCGCGCCCGGCGGTGCGGTCAGGACTTCTTCCGCCCGCGCCCGCGAGGGTACTGGGGCGGCTCGTCGTCCGGGCCGCGCGGGCGTGGAGGAGGAATGGGGGGCGGGGCGGGAGGCGGGGGCGGCTCGTCGCTCTCGTACAGCTCCGCGGTGCGCTCCAGCCAGGGCGGCACGTCCGCCGCCGCGCGGATGTGGACGTGCCGCAGGGCGCGCACCATCTCGTCGTACGCGGCGCGGCGGTGCTCGTCCGGGATGCGGTTGAGGAGGTAGGTGAGGTAGATCGCCGCGACCTGCGGGTCGGGGTCGGTGGGGAGGTCCTTCCGGTACTCGTCCATGTACAGCTTGCGGAGGAGCTGCATCGTGGCGTACACCGGGACCGAGCCGTGGAGGAACTTGTCGATGGTGGTGTGCGCCACCCTCCTCTCCAGCTTCTTCTCCGAGACGAAGCGCAGCGAGAAGGTGCGGGTGTACACGGCGAAGAAGGCCCTCATCCGCTCCAGGAGAGGGCGTCGGGGCGGCTCTCCGCCCTGTAATTTCCGTACACCATCGTCGCCGTTACACTGTATACTTTACGGGCCGGCCCCGGGGTGCGCAAGGGCGGGCGGTCCGGGCCGCTGACGCCGAACGGGGGCCCCGGAACGATGTCCCGGAGCCCCCGTTCGTTTCGGCGCGGACGCATGCCGCCGGAAGGTTACTCCCTCCAGCGCAGGTCGAACGTGATCTGCCACTCCCCCGCGGCCACGCGGGTCTTCCCCCGCTGCTGCTGCGTCAGCTCCCGCCCTCCCGCCATCTCCACCGCCTTGGTGGAGAAGCCGAGGCAGGCGGGGGGGAGCCAGTCCAGGAACATCTCCGGAAGCGTGAACACCACGGTCGCGTGCTCCCGGCCGGACTCGGGGACCTCCACCTGCCCGGCCGCGAAGAAGCGCGTCCACAGCTTGGGGTAGTTCCCGATCACGAACGAGGGGTTCGCGAGCCGGAAGAACACCTTGTAGATCCGGTTCAGGCTCTGGTCGGCGATGAAGGAGTACATGCGCGCCAGCTCGGCGTCGTTGCGCATCCCCGTCTCCTGCGCGAGCGCGGTCGCCATGGCCTTGAACGCGCTGAAGGGGTACACCTCGGTCGCCAGGAAGATGCCCTTCCACACCCCTGCGGCGGGGTCGGGCATGCGCGCCAGCACCCGGTTCCAGGTGTCCCGGCCATACGCGTCGAGGACGAACTGCTTTCCGTAAACGAAGTTGGGTCCGCGTGCTACGGGGTGCTCCACCAGTTGCCTCCGTGATGAGCTCGGTCGTGCGGAAGGGGCCTGCGCGGCTCCGGGCCGCGCAGGCGCGGGTGTCGTGCGGCTCAGCGGCGGCGGATGCGGATCCCGTGCGGGTCAGCCCGCTCCACGCCGTTCGCGTCCCGGTTGCTGATGGGGACGACCGCCTTCAGGGTCCCGGTCCGGCCGCCCTCCTGTACCTGGACGATCCCGATCCCCGGGGTGCTCCCCGTGGCGACGTGCGGATCGCCCGTCAGCGGGTTGGGGCCGCGGAGCGTCACGAAGATCCGGCTCCCGGAGGGGGAGATGTCCGCCAGGTCGGGGGTGGGGTCGTCGCTGACCGCGCCCGCCAGGGCGACGGTGCCCGTGTGGGCGCCGGTGGCCGCGTCGAACACCTCGGCCACGTTCGCGTCCCGGTCGAACACCCAGAGGTACCGCTCGTCGCGCGACACCACCATCCCATGGCCGTCGCGGTCGTGCTCGTCGCTGGAGAAGAGCACCTGCGGCGCCGGGAGGTTGGGCGCGTGCGACGGGTCGTACCCGGTGAGCGGGAAGCGGAAGACGTCGAAGCCGTGCAGGTGCGACGCGGTCCCCCCGCCGGAGTTGATGTACATGGAGCCGGCCGCCTCCGCCCCGCCGCAGCCGTTGGCGCCCACCACGCTGCGGTCGTACTCCGCGACGATCCGCATGGGGGTGGAGCGGGCGTCCACCACGAACATCCCGCCGCCCCGCAGGGTGGTGAAGCCGTAGTCGCCGGTGCCGTCGACGATCGGGCAGATCGGCGCGTTGTCCGGCCGCAGCGCCGGGGACTGGCACGGGAGCCCGTTGGGGGTGGTGCAGGTCGCCAGGTTCAGCGTCGCCGCGGAGTTCAGCACGAACCGGTTCGCGGCGTAGTCGGTGTCGATCCGCTCCAGGAGCTTCCCGTTCTGGTTGGCCACCAGGATGTACGAGTCGTCGGGAGAGGGGAAGGCGGCGTGCGCCTGCCGGGCGCCGCCCGCGCCCGCGGAGGTGCGGATGCAGCTCACCGGCTTCCGGGCGGCGGCGTCGAAGACCACCACGTGCCCGCTCGTGACGAACGACAGCACCGCGTGCGTCTCCGCGCGGTTGAAGAGGAGCATGTGCGGACGGACCGGGAACGCCCCGGTGGACTGCCTGCAGAGGGTGCTGGTCTCCCCCGAAAGGTCGAGCGTGGCCTGCGGAGTGGCGGACGCGGCGGCGTCCCCCATCAGCATCGCCCCGTCGTGGATCAGGATCCTGCCGCCGTAGCTCACGCCGGAGGTGTTCGACTGGTCCACGGTCCACACCTCGAAGCCGCCCCGGCTCGCAGTGCCGGCGGAGGTGCTCGCCGCGGCGTCGGCGGGGCGGGTGGGGGTGGCGGGGTCGTCGCAGCCCGAGAACAGCAGGGCGCCGGCCCCGACGCAGAGTGCAGGGAGAACGCGTCGCATGGGACTCACGGAAAGTTGAGGAGTGGAGCTTGCGGCTCCCGATGACGGGACCGGAGCCGCGGAGGAGTCACGGCCAGGGCTGTCCCCGCTTCCCGGGGGAGCGTGGGGGAGGGGACGGCCGTCGGCTGTGAGGAGTGAGGCATTGTAGGCGCGAACGGGCCCGACCGCAAGGTTCCCGGCTGGACGTGCGCGGCGGGCGGCCCGGGCCGTGGAGGTTGCCGCGGCCACGGCAGCCCCCCATCATACGCCGTGAGGCGCCGGCGGAGACGCACCCCCCGACCCCAGCGAGCAGCCCATGAGCGACCCTTCGGTGTTCCGGGAGAACGTGGTGGTGGTCACCGGCGCCTCCGCCGGGATCGGCGCGGAGCTGGCCCGGCAGCTCGCCGACCGGGGCGCCTGGCTGGCGCTGGCGGCGCGCGACGCGGCGCGCCTGGAGGAGGTGGCGGCGGAGTGCCGGGCGCGCGGCGGGCGGGCCGTCGCCGTCGCCACCGACGTGGGGGACGAGGCGCAGTGCGCGGCGCTGGTGGAGCGCACGGTGGCCGAGTACGGCCGGCTGGACACGCTCGTCAACAACGCCGGCCTGAGCATGTGGGCCCGCTTCGAGGAGATCACCGACCTCTCCATCTTCGAGCGGATCATGCGCGTCAACTACCTGGGGAGCGTCTGGTGCACCCACCACGCGCTCCCGCACCTGAAGCGTGCGCGCGGCCGCATCGTGGGCGTGTCCAGCCTCACGGGAAAGACGGGGGTCCCCACGCGCAGCGCCTACGCGGCGAGCAAGCACGCCATGGCGGGGTTCTTCGACTCGCTGCGCATCGAGCTGGACGGGACCGGCGTGTCCGTCACCATGATCTACCCCGGCTTCGTCTCCACCGGGATCCGGGAGCGGGCCTTCGGGCCGGACGGCAGCCCGCTGGGCGCCGGGAACAGCCCCGTGCGCGAGCGCGAGGTCATGACGGTGGAGGAGTGCGCCCGCCGCATCGCGGAGGCCGCGGCCGCGCGGAAGCGCGAGGTGGTGATGACCGGCCGCGCGAAGGTGGGGATGTGGCTGAAGCTGATCGCGCCGGGGATGGTGGACCGCATCGCCCGCAACGCCATCGCCAGGGGGCGGTGAAACTCCCGCCGGGCGCCTCCCGTACGGGGGCGGAGACGAGCCGCTCCAACCCGCACCGGAACCGACCATGAGAGCCGTCCTCCTCCTTCTGCCGCTCCTCCTCGCCTCGGTCGAGGCCGCGCCCGCGCAGCAGACCGCGCAGAGCCCCACCGGCGTCAGCGTGTCGAGCAGCGACGCGTCCGACTCCCCCGGCCGGATCGGGCGGCGGCGCGACCCGCGCGACGCCCGGATCGCCATCAACACCAGCAACGGCATGGTGACGCTCCTCCTGACGCAGGAGGTGATCACGATGCAGCTCACGGACGGCGGGCTCCGCCAGATCGGGCGGGACATGCGGAAGGAGGAAGAGGAGGCCGCCGGCTTCTTCGCGCAGGTGGTGAAGGCCGCCGTGCGCGGCACGGTGGAGACCATGCTGAAGCGCAGCGTGGAGTACCCCGTGAGCGAGCTGCGCGACGCGCACTACCGGGACGGGCGCCTGGTCTTCACCGGCATGGACGGCGAGCGGGTCTTCGACTCCGTGAACGTCAACGGCACCGAGGTGATGGAGAGCTTCTCCGAGGCGGACGCCCGCGCCTTCGTCCGGGAGTTCCGCCGTGTCAGGGCCGCGACCCGCTGAGGCCGCTCCGGCCAGCGTGCCGTGAGCCCCCTCCCGCCGCTGCAGGCGGGAGGGGGCTCGCGCTTCGCCGCCGCCGCACGCAGACTTCAGCGCTCGTCGCGCGGCGTGTGCCCCTCCATGCGGCTGGCCTGCCAGGGCCAGTAGCCGTTGATCTCCACCTCCAGGGAGAAGCTGAGGAAGGTGCGGATCACCACGATGAGGGCGAGGACGCCCAGGCTCTCGAAGGTAGGGGCCACCGCGACGGTGCCGATGATGTCCGCGGCCACCAGCAGCTCCAGCCCCAGCAGGATCCCGCGGCCGAGATGGCTCCGGTAGCGGTGGTAGGCCGCCTCGTACTCGCGGGTGGCGAGGACGCGCTGCAGGAAGACGAGCGTCGCGGCCACCGCCGCCAGGACGATGACGGAGATGCCGGCCGCCTCGATGGCGCGGGCGGTCCCGTGGGCGAATGCGTCGAAGGACTCGGGCATGGAGCACGTACGGGGACGGGGTCCGTGTTGGCCCTGCTCTCCTCCTCCCGGATCGCAACATGCGCTCCACCCTCCCCGTCCCCGCCATCCCGGTGAACGACCTCACCCCGGAGTACGAGTCGCACCTCGCCGCGAAGGAGGCGCGTGTCCGGGCGCTCCTGGCCGCGTGCGCCCTGGAGCTTCCCTTCGCGGGGATCCTCCGCTGCCCCGTGGAGCACGGCTGGCGCGGGCACGCCAGCTTCCGGGTGTTCCGCGGCGGCGGGGAGGCGAGGGCGTTCGGGGTGGACCCCAGGCGGGGGCGCGTCCCCCTGGAGGAGGCGCTCTGGACGCTCCCGGAGGAGGTCCGGCCGGCCGCGCTCCGCGCCCGCGACCTCCTGCTGCGCGGTGATCCCGCGGGGGCGGTCCACGGCTTCGAGCTGCGCCTGGAGCACGGCACCCGCCGCGCGCACCTGGCCGTCTCCGCGCCCCGGGAGGGGGCCGCTGCGCTGGAGCCCCTCTGCCGCATGCTCCTGGACGGGGTGCCGGGGCTGCTCGGCGCTTCCGTCCCCTCCGCCGGGATCGAGGCCGGCGAGGCGTACCTGGCGAACCGGCTGCGCGGCACGACGGTCCTGGCGCACCACCGGGCCTTCTTCCAGAGCAACCTGCGGCTCGTCCCGGAGCTGGTGGAGGCGGTCCAGCGTCCGCTCGGCGCGCCGGCCGCGGTCGTGGACCTGTACTGCGGCGCGGGGCTCCACTCCGTGCTCGCGGCCACCCCGCGGACGCGGGTGGTGGGCGCCGACAACAACCGCTGGGCCATCGAGAGCGCCCGCCGCAACGTGCGGCTGCACGGTCTCGCCCGGGCGGAGTACCTGCGGGAGGACGCAGCGCGCTTCGCCGCGGCACGTGCCTTCGACGCCCCGGACGTGGTCTTCGTGAACCCCTCCCGCTTCGGCTGCGGCCCCGGGGTCCCGGAGGCCGTCGCCCGCTGGCGCCCCTCCGCCGTCTGCCTGGTCTCCTGCTCCATCGACGCCCACCTCCGCGACGCCCTCGCCTTCGTCCGCGCCGGCTACCGTCCGCTGGCGCTCCGCAGCTTTGACATGTTCCCCTTCAGCGACTTCCTGGAGAGCGTCACCCACTTCGCGCCTGCGTAGCCGTCGCACGGCACCGGCGTTGTTGCCGCGGCAGGCGGACGCTACCTTCCCCGCTTCCATCCCGGAGAACGCAGCGCGGAGGAGGAGGCATGGGGGAGCGGAGCGGCGGGGCGGGGCCCGGATGACGGGGGCGTTCACCACGCTGGACGTGGTCGTGCTGGTGGCGTACGTGGCGGGCGTGACCGCGTTCGGCACCTGGCTGGGGCGGAAGCAAAAGGACGCGCGCGACTACTTCCTGGCCGACCGCTCCATCCCCTGGTGGGCGGTGTGCTTCTCGGTGGTCGCCACCGAGACGAGCGCGCTGACCTTCATCAGCCTCCCCGCCACGGCGTACGGCAGCGACCTGTGGATGCTGCAGCTCGCGGCCGGGTACCTGCTGGGGCGGATCGCCGTGGCCGCGCTCCTCCTCCCCGGCTACTTCCGCGGGGAGATGCTGACCGCGTACGCGCTGCTGGAGCGGCGGTTCGGGCTCGCCACCCGCCGCTTCGCCTCGGTGATCTTCATGGTGACGCGCGCCTTCGCGGACGGGGTGCGGGTCTTCGCCACCGCCATCCCCATCCGGCTCATCACCGGGCTCCCCTACTGGCAGGCCATTCTCCTCACCGGCGCCGTCACCCTGCTGTACACCTACCACGGCGGGCTGAAGGCGGTGATCTGGACCGACGTCGTGCAAATGTTCCTGTACGTGTTCGGGGGCGTGGCCGCGCTGGTGGTGATCCTGGGCGACGTGCCGGGCGGGTGGGACGCCCTGGTGGCCTCGGTCCCGGCGGAGAAGTGGCGGGTCGTGCACCTGGACGGCGGCTTCGCGGACGCCCGCTGGCTCCTCACCGGGGTGGTGGGCGGCGCCTTCCTTTCCATGGCCTCGCACGGGGTGGACCACCTGATCGTGCAGCGGCTCCTGGCCTCCCCCTCGCTCCCGGACGCGCGCCGGGCGCTGCTGGGGAGCGGGGTCCTGGTGATCCTGCAGTTCGCCCTGTTCCTGGTGGTGGGGGTGGGGCTCTACGCCTTCTACCGGGGGCAGGCGTTCGCCACCCCGGACGAGATCTTTCCCCGCTTCATCGTGGAGGAGCTCCCGCCGGGGGTGACGGGGATCGTGATCGCGGCGATCCTGGCGGCGGCCATGTCCACCGTCTCCTCGTCGCTGAACTCGCTGGCCTCGGCGAGCACCTTCGACCTGTACGCGCCGCTCGCCGGCCGCGTGGGCGACGACGCGCACCTGGCCCGCGTGGGGAAGGCGTTCACGGTCCTGTGGGCCGTGGTGCTGATCGGCGGGGCGATGCTCTTCGAGCTGGCGTCGCAGGGGACGCCGGTGGTGATCGTCGCGCTGCAGATCGCCTCCTTCACCTACGGGGGCCTCCTGGGCGGCTTCCTCTTGGGGATCCTGGTGCGCCGCGCCGACCAGGCCGACGCCGTGCTGGGGATGGCGGCCGCCATCGTGCTGATGGGCGGGCTGTGGGCCGCGCAGCAGTTCGGCGCGATCCCCAAGGTGGTGGACACCCTCTGGTTCGCGCTGATCGGGTCGGCGGTGACCGTCGCGGCGGGGACGCTGAGCAGCCTGGTGCGGGGGAGCCGGGGCGCTCCGCCAGCAATCACCTGACGCGGCGCGGCTCCCCTGCCCGGCATGGCGATTGCCACCGCCCCCGTGACCCTGCTCGGGCTCCGGGGGCGGCTCGCCGGCCGGATGGCGGCGGAACGGACCGCGGGGCTCCTTCTTTTTTGACTGCGAAAGCGAAGAATGGACTGGATACTCCTGCTCAAGGCGGCGGTAATGGGGCTGGTGGAAGGGGCCACCGAGTTCCTCCCCGTCTCCTCCACGGGCCACCTGATCGTGGCGGCCAGGTGGCTGGGGTTCGACGAGTACCGTGGCGCGGAGACCTTCGAGGTGTTCATCCAGCTCGGAGCCATCCTGGCGGTGGTATGGCTGTACCGGGCCAAGATCTTCGGGGTGCTCCGGGCGGCGCCCACCAGCCCGGAGGCGCGGCGGCTGATCCTGAACATCGCCATCGCCTTCGTCCCGGCGGCGGCGATCGGCTTCCTGGTGCACGACTGGATCAAGGAGCACCTGTTCAGCCCGTTCGTGGTGGCGGTCGCGCTGGTGGTGGGCGGCTTCCTCATCCTTGCCGTGGAGCGCTGGCACAGGCCCTTCCACACGGAGACGGTGGACGACATCCGGCCGCCGAGCGCGCTCTGGGTGGGGCTCGCGCAGATCCTGTCGCTCATCCCGGGGACCTCGCGCTCGGGGGCCACCATCATGGGCGGGATCGCGGTGGGGCTGTCGCGCGTGGCGGCGACGGAGTTCTCGTTCTTCCTCGCCATCCCCATCATGTTCGCGGCGTCGTTCTACGACCTGTACAAGAGCCTGGACACGCTCAGCGCCGCGGACGTGCCGGTGTTCGCGGTAGGGTTCGTGGTTTCCTTCCTCTCGGCGATCGTGTTCATCCGGGCGCTGATCCGCTTCGTCTCCAGCAACACCTTCGTCCCCTTCGCCTGGTACCGGATCGTCTTCGGCGGCATCCTCCTGGTGCTCTACTGGGGCGCACGGTAGGGCGGACGGAGCGACGGGAAGCTTGACCCGGGCGGGGTCCCGCGCCATACGTTCCGGGCGACCCGGGGCCCCGCGGCACGCCGCGGGAGTGCCTCCGTACGCCGAACCGGAGCCAGGAGGAGACGCTGCGCCCCACACCGGATCCGAACCGACCCGCGGTCCCGCGGACCCGCCCGCCGCGGTGGATGCTCGCCGCGCTCCCGGCCGCCGTGGCGCTGGGGGTGGCGGTCGGGGTGCGGGCGCCGAGCGTGTCGCTGGCGCTGGGCCCGCGCCGGGGGCCGCCGGACACCATCCGCGCCGGACGGATCTCCATCCCCCGGCCGCCGCCCGTGGTGCAGGCGCCCTACCTGGAGCGGGCGGTGGCGCGCAAGTCGCCGCGCGAGGTGGCGATCTCCGAGCTCGCGCTGCGCTACAACATCACCGGGGCGCTCGCCCGCACCATCCACGACGCGGCGATCGAGCAGGGGATCGACCCGGAGCTGGGGTTCCGCCTGGTGCGGGTGGAGAGCGTCTTCGACGTGAACGCGGTGGGCCGGGGCGCGGTGGGGCTCACCCAGCTCATGCCGGGGACGGCGCGCGCCATCGACCCGGAGGTGGACACCCGCCGCGAGCTGCTCGACCCGCGCACCAACCTGCGGCTGGGCTTCACCAACCTCCGCGAGATGATCGAGCTCTTCGAGGGCGACGTGCGGCTGGGAGTGATCGCCTACAACCGCGGGGAGGTCGCCGTGCAGCGCGCGCTGCGGCGGGGCCAGGACCCCGAGAACGGCTACGGGCGGCTGGTCCTGGGCGGGCGGGCGCACGGCGGGAAGCCGTACGCCGGAACAGGGCTGCTGGAGGCGCCCGGGAAGGAATGACCCGCCGGGCAGGCGGATCGGCACCGAACATTTGACGCCGTCGCGTCGCCGCGATAACTTCCCGGCGAGTCACGAGCCGGTCCCGCCGTCCTCCGCGACACCCCGATCCCGAAACCCACGTCCATGAGCGAACGCGGCTCCAGGACAAGACGCTGGCGGGTCCCGCCCATTCCCGCCCCGGCGCAGGAGCGGCTGGTGGGCGCCTCGCTCCTCGGGGAGACCGAGGGAGAGCTGGGCGCGCTTCTCTGGCGCACCCTGCGCACCGTCTGCGCCTGGGCGACCACCCCTCCGGTGGACCGTTCCGCGCTCTTCGCAGCGGGCGCGCGCGACCAGCGCATGGCCGACCTGCTGGCGGCCGCGCCCGCCCCCGAGCTGGAGCGGTCGCTCCAGCTCCTGGCGGAGGTGCTGACCGATCCGGCCCGCGCTCCCGCGGAGCGCGTGGGGATCGCCTGCCTCACGGTCGCGGCGTGGGCGCGCGGAGCGGGGAAGCCCGCGACCGCGCTGGAGTTCACCCGCGCGG
>DASYWD010000175.1 GCA_035936415.1 Longimicrobiaceae bacterium | reverse complement strand
GGTGGCCGGGACCAACCGCTCCACCACGGCGCCCTACATCGCCTGGAACGCGAGCGGGACCAAGCTGGGCACCGTGCAGGTGAACCAGCAGATCAACGGCGGGAAGTGGAACGCCATCGGCACCTGGAACTTCTCGGCCGGCTGGAACAAGGTCCAGCTCAGCCGCTGGACTACCGAGGGCTACGTGGTCATCGCCGACGCCGTGCGGATCCGCTGACGGACTCGTAGATTCTGCAGCCCCGGGGCCGGCTCCCCCGGGGCCCCGGGACTCCCCTCTGCCAGCTTGTTTATGCGATCTGAAGCAAAGAACCCGTGCGTGCGGCTCCGCGCCATCCCCCGGGCCCTCCTCGCGGGGCCGCTCCTGCTGGCGCTCGCCGGGTGCGGGCAGGAAGCGGCGCGGGCGGCGTCGGGCGCCGCGGACACCCTGTCGCTGGCGGAGCGGCGTGCCCTCCCGGGGACGCTGGTCTGGGTCTCCGAGCGCGACGGCAACCCGGACGTGTACGCGGCCCGCCCCTCCGGCGAGGGGGTGCGGCGCCTGGCCGGCGGTCCGGAGGCGGACTACCCGGCCGCCCTCGCGCCGGACGGCTCCGCGGTGCTGGTGATCTCCGTGACCGAGGAGTCGGGCGACCAGCTGGAGCAGATGCTCCTGTACCCGCTGGCCGGCGGCGCGCCCCGCCCGATCGGCCCGCGCACGAGCCGCTCGCGGAGCCCCAGCTGGTCGCCGGACGGGCGCTGGCTGGTCTTCGAGTCGGACGAGGCGAGCTTCCGCGACCTCTACCGCATCGGGAGCGACGGCGCCTCCCCGCTGCGGCTGACCAATGACGAGCACGGCAACTTCGAGCCCGCCGTGTCGCCGGACGGCGCCTGGATCGCCTTCGCCTCCTCGCGCGACGGCGACGCCGAGCTGTACCTGATGCGCGCCGACGGCTCGGAGCAGCGGCGCCTGACCGCCTTCCACCGCGACGACTGGGGGGCGATGTGGTCCCCGGACGCGCGGATGCTGGCCTTCCTCAGCGATCGCGAGGGCTCCGACCGCATCTTCGTGGTGCGCCCGGACGGGACGGGGATCCGCAGGCTGACCGGTGCCGCGGCGAACACCGGCACGGCCGCCACGGAAGTGAAGGAGGCGGAGCCCGCCTGGTCGCCGGACGGGGCGCGCCTCGCCTTCGTGCGGCACACGCGCGACGGCACCGCCCGGATCCAGGTGGCGGACCTCGCCACCGGGCGGGTCACGGAGCTCTCGGACGGGCAGGGTCGGGACGGCTCGCCCACCTGGTCGCCGGACGGCCGGTACCTGGCCTTCACCTCCGACCGGGACGGCGACCCGGAGCTGTACCTGATGCGGGCGGACGGAACCGGCGTCACCCGCCTGACGCACGCCCCCGGGCCGGACTGGCTCCCCCGCTGGGGCAGCCGATAGGGGACCCCTCCCCCGGCCAACGGCGGACCCCCTCCCCCGGCCCCTCCCCGCAGGGGGGAGGGGAGCACGACAAACGGCGCCCCCACCGGGATCTCCCGGCAGGGGCGCCGTTTCGCACTCCGCACTCCCGCACTCCCCGGCTCCCGCACTCCCGCACTCCCGCACTTCACCTCCCCGGCAGGTACGCCACCGCGCTGATCTCCACCAGTACGTCTCCCAGGTCCGCGCCGACGGTGGTGCGGGTGGGGTAGGGCGGGCGGAAGGCCTCGGCGTAGGCGCGGTTGAAGGCCTCCCAGTCGCCGACGTCCTGCAGGTAGGCTGTGATGGAGACCACGTCCGCGAGGGTTCCGCCGGCGGCGCGGAGCATTCCGTCCAGCTTCTCCAGCGTGTAGCGGGTCTGCTCCGCCACGCCGCTCCCGCGCAGCTTGCCGGTGCGCGGGTCGCGCGGCACCTGGCCGGAGACGAAGAGCAGGTCGCCCGCGCGCACGGCGGGGGAGTAGGCGCCGCGTGGGGGCGGCACGTCGTCCCCGGGGGCGACCGGCTCCCAGCGGCGTGAAGGATCGGACATCGGGGTGTCTCCCGGTCTGCGGTGGAGGGTGGCGGGCGCGGCGCCTCAGGCGGGGCCGGCGTCTTCGGCGGGCGCCTCCCGCTCCAGGGGGAGGTAGAGCGTGAAGGCCGATCCCTCGCCGGGGCGGCTCTCCACCACCAGGTCGCCTCCCATGGCGCGGGCCAGGCGGCGCGAGACGGCCAGCCCCAGCCCGCTTCCCGGCTCCCGCTTGGTGCCGCGCCCGCTGGCGATCTGCAGGAACTCCTCGAACACGGCCTCCTCGCTCCCCGGCGGGAGCCCCGGCCCGGTGTCGCGCACGGCGATCCAGGTGCGCTCCCCGCCCAGGCCGGCGTCCACCCGGACCTCGCCGCGGTCGGTGAACTTCACGGCGTTGGAGAGCAGGTTCACGAGGATCTGCCGCACCCGCACCGCGTCCACGCGCACCGTCTCCCGCTCCACCGAGTCCAGGTTCAGCCGCAGCGGGAGCTCCTTGGCCCGCGCCTGCGGCTCCACCGCGAGCACCGCATCGCGCACCACCTCCCCCAGCACCACGCGCTCCGGGTGAAGCTCCACCCGCCCGGCGTCCAGCTTCGCCAGGTCCAGGATGTCGTTGACCAGCTCCGTGAGGTGCGCGGCCACCTGCGCGATCCGCTCCACCATCTCCTGCTGCTTAGGCGACAGGCCGCCCACGATCCCGTCGGCCAGCAGCTCGCTGTACCCCACGATGGCGGCGATCGGGGTGCGCAGGTCGTGGCTCATCGCGGAGAAGAAGCGGTCCCGCGCCAGCGTGGAGCGCTTCAGCTCCTCGTACAGCCGGGCGTTGTGCAGCGCCACGGCGGCGTGCACGCCCAGCGTCTCCGCGAGCTGGACGACGTCGTCGGTGAGCGGGGCGGGGCTGTGCCACGCCACCACCAGGACGCCGCGGACCTGGTCGCCGTAGCGGAGCGGGGCGGCCACGGCGGAGCGGAACCCGTCGGTGCCGGACGACCACTCCGCCAGCGGGAGCTGCGCCTCGTCGGCGATCGCGTCGCGGGCCACCTGGGGCTCGCCGGTGCGCAGCACGCACCGCACGATCTCCTGGAGCTGCGCCGAGGGCGTCCGCCCGCCGTCCACGCGGTACAGGTCGCCCCACCCGCGCTCCGCCAGCGCAACTGCGGTGAAGTCCGCCCGGAACAGCGCGCGGGCCCGCTCGCGGACGATCCCCAGGATCTCGTCCGTGTCCAGGCTCCCCGCGGTGGCGAGCGCGACCTCGCGGAACACCTGCAGGGCGTGACCAGACTCCGGCATGGCGAACGCTCCCCCGGGCCGCGTGGCGGCCCCCGGCGACGGTGAAAGGTGGACGCCCCGCGCCCTCGGGGGGACGAATCTGGCGCGCCCCACCCCCGGGCGCAACGCCCCGCCGATGGCGGCGCGCGGCATGCTCCGGGTCGCAAGATCCGTGCGGCGCACGGTGCCCCGGGGGAGCCTGGACGGTATCTTGCGGGCCGGGGCCGCCGCACCGGCACCCCAGAAAACCCAACCCGTCCCCGACACGCATGCTCCCGCCGCTCCGCCTGAAGAAGAACGAGGACCGCCGCCTCCGCGCCGGGCACCTGTGGGTGTTCAGCAACGAGGTGGACGTCGCGCGCACCCCGCTCACCGCCTTCGAGCCCGGCGACCCGGTCGTGGTGGAGGACCACCGCGGCGCCCCCCTCGGCGCCGGCTACGTGAACCCGCGCTCGCTGATCGCCGCGCGGCTGGTGAGCCGCGACCCCGCCCGCCCCCTGGACGGCGCGCTGCTGCGGGAGCGGCTCGCGCGCGCCCTCGCCCTGCGGGAGCGCCTCTTCCCCGGCCCCTTCTACCGGCTGGCCTTCGGCGAGGGTGACGGCCTCCCCGGGCTGGTGGTGGACCGCTTCGGCGCCACGCTGGTGGCGCAGCTCACCACGGCGGGGATGGAGCGCCTCCGCGACGAGGTCGTCACCGCGCTGGAGGAGACGGTCCGGCCCACCGGGATCCTCCTCCGCAACGACCTCTCCGGCCGTTCGCTGGAGGGGCTGGAGCCGTACGTGGAGGTCGCGCACGGCGAGGTCCCGGAGGCGGCGGAGCTGGAGGAGAACGGCGTCCGCTTCCGCGCCCCGCTCTCCGCCGGGCAGAAGACCGGCTGGTTCTACGACCACCGGATGAACCGCGCCCGGCTGCGCGCGTACGCCCCCGGCCGGCGGGTGCTGGACGTGTTCAGCTACGTGGGTGGCTGGGGTGTGCAGGCCGCGGCCGCGGGCGCGGCGGAGGCCGTCTGCGTGGACAGCTCCGAGCCCGCCCTGGCGGAGGTGCGCGAGAACGCGGAGCTGAACGGGGTGGGGGAGCGGGTGCGCGTGCGCCGCGGCGACGCCTTCGACACCCTCCGCGCGCTGGCGGCGGAGGGGGAGCGCTTCGGGGTGGTGGTGCTGGACCCGCCCGCGTTCATCAAGCGCAAGAAGGACCAGAAGGCCGGCGAGGAAGCATACCGGCGGCTCGCGCAGCTCGGGATGGAGGCGCTGGAGCCGGACGGGATCCTGGTGTCCGCCTCCTGCTCCTTCCACATGAGCCGCGAGGCGCTGCAGGACGCCCTCCTGCGCGCCGGCCGCCGGCTCGGCCGGGAGCTGCAGCTCCTGGAGGAGGGGATGCAGGGGCCCGACCACCCGGTGCATCCGGCGATCCCGGAGACGCGGTATTTGAAGGCGTTCTTCGCGCGGGTGGGGTGAGGGGACGGGAACAGGGCAGCTTACGGCGGCCCTCACCCGGCGGCCTGAGAGCCGCCACCCTCTCCCAAGTTTGGGAGAGGGGATGAACTGCCCGTAGCCGTCAGCCCTCCCCCGCATGCGGGGGATATAGGGGGCAAATGTTGCGAGCCTAAAGCGAGCCGGGTGGGGGCCTTCGCGTGAGGGATGCGAGCCCGTCAGGGGCGAGACCCCGCGGCTGTTTGCGGGGGCTCGACTCCGTTGCACACGGTCGTATCGTGTGCTACGGAGCCGCAGCCCGGCCCCGGCGCCAGCCGGGGACACGCCCAGGCCAGCCGTTCAATGGCCGTGCGCTACCGCCGGTCGGAGCGCGGGATCCCGACGGTGACGCCCACGCGGAAGGTGAGCAGGTCCGTGTCGCTCCGCGAGGGCGTGAACGAGATGCTCCCGTTGGGGTTGTCGATGATGTCGCCCTCGCGCAGGTACTCCGCCTCGCCGCTCTCCAGGTAGACGACCCCCACGTCCAGCGAGATGGGCGACGGACCGCCGCGCAACGGGACGTACAGCCCGGCCCGGCCTCCGTACGAGAACGTGGCGTCGTCGTAGTGGGTGGTGCGGGCGAAGCTCCGGTCGTCGTCGCGCCCGTCCACGGAGGATTCCGTGTAGAGGTAGGTGAGGCCCACGAAGCCGCCCACGTACGGGCGGAGCCTCCCGTCCGGGAGCCCGATCTGCGGCCCCACCCCGAGGTGGGCGATGTTGTTGGTAGTGTTCACGTCCACCAGGATGCGCCCGCCGATGGAGGAGCTGAGCGGGACGCGCATCCGCTCGTGCCCGTAGTTCACGAACCCGGCGTCGAACCGGAGCCCCAGGATCCCCCGTGCCGCCGGCTGGTAGAGGAAGTGCACGTCGCCGCCGAACCCATGGTCCACGAAGTTCCTGAACTCGCCCTGCGGACGGGCGTAGTTAAAGCTGGCACCCGCGTACGCGCCGCTGGCGCGCTGGGGACCGCGCGGGCCGTGGCCGTCCTCCCAGTCCGAAGGGTGGCGGCGCTGGGCGTGCGCGGCGGACGCGGCAAGAAGGGCAACGCCCAGGAGCAGGGCGGAGGTACGGGTTCTCATGGGGACCTCTGACGGCTGTGCGTGAAGCGGGACCTGCATCCGCCCGGGAGAAGCGCATCCCCCGCGCCAGACCGCGCTGTCCGCGCAAGTGGAAGGGGCGCATCGGGATCACATGTTCCCGACCCGCCATCCGGACCCGCGGTGTCCTTTGGCGGGGACACCGCATCGTGTCCGCGGGAGACGCCCCGGGATGCCCGGCCCGCGCCGCGTAGATAGATTGCGGGCATCAAGGGCGTCCGCCCCAGCGCACCACCCGAACCAGCACAGGGAAATGGCCGTAGAGATCACCGGCGAGTACAGCGGCGAGCTGAAGATGAAGCTCCGCCACGGGCCCTCCGGGAGCGAGGTCCCCACCGCGGCCCCGGCGGACAACTTCGGGGACGGGAGCTCCTTCTCGCCCACCGACCTGCTGGCCGCCTCGCTGGGGGCGTGCATGGTCACCACCATGGCGATCGTCGCGCGCCGCGAGGGGATCCCCTTCGAGGGCGCCCGCTTCACGCTGGAGAAGCACATGCGCTCCGACCCGCGCCGGGTGGATGCGCTCCCCGTCACCCTCCGCATGCCCGCCTCGCTTACGCCGGAGCAGCGGACGCGGCTGGAGCATGTCGCCCGCACGTGCCCCGTGGACCGCAGCCTCCACCCCGACGTGCGGCGCGAGGTCAGTTTCGTCTACGAGTAACGGCGGATTGAACTGCGTGCTTGGGCGTGCCCCCGGCTGGCGCCGGGGTCGGGCTGCGGCGCCGTAGAGCACGATACGACCGTGCTCAACGGCGGCGAGCCTCCGCAAACAGCCGCGGAGTCTCGCCCCTGACGGGCTCGCATCCCTCACGCGGCCCCCTCCCCACGGACTTGCCCCCTCCAATCCCCCGCAAGCGGGAGAGGGGTTTTTTCCCATCGATGAAGGCGCCCGGGAGGTGGGGGGAGGCTCAGCAGGCGGTGCGTCTGTTTGAGCCCGCGCCGCACTCACGTCTCGATCCGCCGGCCGGGCGAGTTTCGCACCGCCGGAGGAGCCTCCCCCCGCCGACCACTCGCGATACGTCCGGATTCGGTATCCGGCCGCCGGGTGAGGGCCTACGACAGCGCCCCCACCGGGAGATCCCGGCAGGGGCGCTGTTTCGCACTCTCGCACTCCCGCACTTCTTCACCTGAACAGCGTCGCCTCCGTCGCCAGGGCGGCGATCTTCCGCTGCGCCACGGGGAGCGCGTACCCGTCCAGCTCCGACGGTGTCGCCCACGCCCAGGCGTCGTATTGCAGCGCACGCGGGGCGCCGCCCGTCCACTCGCAGCTGATGGCGTGGTACGTGGCGCGTACGTGGGTGAAGGCGTGCGCAACGCGGCCGATCTCCTCCCCGGCCCGTACCTCCATCTCCAGCCCGTCGCGGACCGCGCGCTCCGCGGCGGCGTGGGCCGTCTCCCCCGGGCGGCGCACGGCCCAGGGGAAGGCCCACAGCCCGCCGAGGCGCGCGTCCGCGGGGCGCCGCACCAGGAGGAGGCGCCCCTCGTGCTCCACCACCGCGCTCGCGGTGTCCTCGTGGGGGACCGGCTTCGCCCGCTTCGGCAGCGGGCGCTCGTCCTGCGTGCCGTGGGCGAAGGCGCGGCACGTCTCGCGGACCGGGCACGCGCCGCAACGCGGGGTGCGGGGGACGCAGACGGTGGCGCCCAGCTCCATCACGGCCTGGTTCAGGTCGCCCGGGCGCTCGCCGGGGACCAGCGCCTCCGCCAGGGCCCAGAGCTCCGCCTCCTCGGGCTCCGGGGCGTCCGTCCAGCGGGCGAAGAGCCGGCGCACGTTGCCGTCCACCAGCGGTGCCTCGCGCCCGAAGGCGATGGACATCACCGCCCCCGCCGTGTAGCGCCCCACACCGGGGAGCGCTCGGAACGCCTCCGCGTCGCCCGGCACGGAGCCCCCGTAGCGCTCCGCCACCTCGCGCACCGCGCGGTGGAAGTTGCGGGCGCGCGAGTAGTAGCCGAGCCCCTCCCACTGCTTCAGCACGTCGTCCAGGGGCGCCGCGGCGAGCGCGTCCAGCGTGGGGAAGCGCTCCAGCCAGCGCGCGAAGTAGGGGCGCACCGTCTCCACGCGCGTCTGCTGCAGCATCACCTCCGACAGCCAGACGCGGTACGGGTCCGGCGCCTCGCCGAGGGCGGCGCGCCAGGGGAGGTCGCGGCGGTGGGCGTCGTACCAGGCGAGGAGGCGCTCGCGGACGCGCGGGACCTCCCCGGGAGGGAGGGGGAGCGTCACTCGCGCACCCAGCGGAAGGTGATGGTCTTCCCGCGGTACTCGTCCCGCGCGAAGTCCCGGTCCGCCAGGATGGCCGTGAGCACCACGAGGTGTCCGTACTCCAGCCGGACGCGGAAGCGGGGCCCCGCCGGCTCGAACGAGGCGCAGTGCGGGCCGCGGTCCCGCGCTGAGGTGGAGAGCCGGACCGCGCCGGCTCCGTAGGACACGGTCAGCCGCTTGCGCCCCTGCACCGGAGGCGCGCTTTCCAGGCACACCGTCGTGGAGCTCCCCGGGTGGCTGGTGACGTGCACCTCCACCCGCTGCCCCTCGCGCTCGATGTCCTGCGCCGCGGCCGGCCCGCCGAGCATCGCCACCGCCGCGAGCGCGCCGAACGCCGCCTGGAGTGCCGCTCTGGGATCCACGCCTCATCCTCACGGGTGCAGGGGAGTGCGCCACGGGGCGCAAAGCCATCAAATATAGGCAGATACGGACGGTTCCGCGAGGGGCGTGCCCGTCACCTCAGCTCCCGCAACTCCGGGACCTTCCACGCCACCAGCAGCACGAGCGCGGCGAGGGTCGCCGCGCCCATCGCCAGCGCCGCGGGGGCTCCCACCCAGCGCGCCAGCGCCCCGGCCTGCAGCGAGCCCACCGGCGTCATCCCCAGGAACATGAAGACGTACACCGACATCACCCTCCCGCGGAGGCGGTTCGGCACCAGCGACTGCAGGAGCGCGTTCACGCTGGAATTGTTCAGGATCATGCAGAAGCCCGCCGCGGCCAGGAGGAGCAGCGACAGCGGGAAGGCACGCGAGAAGGCGAACGCCCCCACCGCGAGCGCGAAGGCGAACGACGCGCCCAGCACCAGCGGCCCGCGGCGGACCCGCCCCGCCACCACCGAGAGCGTGATCCCCCCCGCCAGCGCACCGGCCCCGCTCGCCGCCAGGAGCCAGCCCAGCCCCTGCGCGCCCACGTGCAGCACGTCGCGCGCGAAGACCGGGAGGAGCATGGCGTACGGGAAGCCGAACACCGAGAGCGCGGCGATCATCCACACGAGCGTCCGCACCACCCGGTCGCCGCGGATGAAGCCGAACCCCTCGCGCAGGTTCTCCAGCGTGGAGGCGGTCCGCTCCGGGCGGCGGAAGGGCGGAAGGCGGATCGCCAGCAGCCCCGCGAGCACCGCCAGGTACGACACCGAGTTCAGGTAGAAGCACGCAGCGATCCCCACGCTTCCCAGCAGCACCCCCGCCACGGCGGGCCCCACCACGCGCGTGGCGCTGAAGGCGGTGGAGTTCAGGGCGATGGCGTTGGTCAGGTCCTCCTCCCCCACGAGGTCCACGAAGAACGACTGCCGCGTCGGGATCTCGAAGGCGTTCGCCGTCCCGAGGAGGAACACCAGCACCATGATCCACGCCACGGTCACGCGCCCGGTGTCGGTGAGCAGCGCCAGGGCCAGCGCCAGCACCGCCGCCGCGGCCTGCGCGGCGACGATGATGCGCCGCTTGTCCATCCGGTCCGCCACGACCCCGGCGTACAGCGTGAAGAGGAGCACCGGGAGCGCACCCGCCGCCGTCACCGTCCCCAGCAGCAGCGCGGAGTCGGTCAGCTCCAGCACCAGCCATCCCTGCGCCGTGGACTGCACCCAGGTGCCGGTCATCGACAGCAGATGCCCGAAGTAGAAGAGGCGGAAGTTGCGGTGCCGGAGCGCGGCCAGGGCGCCCCGCGCCACCCCCGCGGCCCGGGGGCGCGGCGGGGCGCCGGGGAGCTGCAC
>DASYWD010000174.1 GCA_035936415.1 Longimicrobiaceae bacterium | reverse complement strand
CTCCAGCGCCTCGCCCAGCGAGGCGAGCCCCTGCGCGTCGGAGAGGGCGCCCATCCCCTGCCCCTTCCAGCGGTCGCCGCGCGCCTCGCCCAGCCCGGCGGCCATCCCCGCCTCGGCCCAGGGCGCCCAGTTCACGCTGGTGGCGGGGAGGGCGCGGGCGCGGCGGTGGTGGGCCAGCGCGTCCAGGAAGGCGTTGGCCGCGGCGTAGTTCCCCTGCCCCGCGGAGCCCAGCAGCGAGGCCGCGGAGGAGAAGAGGACGAAGTGGTCCAGCGGGAGCCCCTCCGTGGCCCGGTGCAGGTTCCACGCGCCCGCCACCTTGGGCGCCAGCACCGGGGCGAAGCGCTCCCACCGCTGGGCGGCCAGCGTCCCGTCGGCCAGCACCCCGGCGGCGTGGAAGACGCCCGCCAGCGGCCGGTCCAGCCCCTCCACCAGGGCGCGCACCTCGTCCTCGCGCGCCACGTCGGCGCGGGCGAGCGTGACCTCCGCGCCGGTGGCGCGGATCGCCTCCACGGCTTCGGCCGCCTCCGGCGAGGGCCCGCCGCGCCCCACCAGCACCAGGTGCCCGGCGCCGCGATCGGCCAGCCAGCGCGCCACGCGGATCCCCAGCGACCCCAGGCCGCCGGTGACGAGGTACGTGGCGTCGGCGCGGAGGGGCGGCGCGCCGTCTCCCGTGGGGGCGGCGAGGACCACCTTCCCCACGTGCTTCGCCTGCGCCATCCAGCGGAAGGCGTCCACCGCCCGCGCCAGCGGGAACGGGGTGACGGGGAGCGGCCGGAGCGTGCCGTCCTCCAGCCACGCGCCCAGCTCGCGGAGGAGCGCCTGGATGCGGGCGGGGTCGCGGTGCGCCAGCTCCACCAGGTCGAAGGCGTCGTAGCGGTGCCCCCTGCCCAGCGCCGCCACGCGCTCGCCGTCCCAGATCCCCGTCTTCCCGATCTCCACGAAGCGGCCGCCGGGGCGGAGCGCGGCGAAGCTCGCGTCGATGAAGTCGCCGGCCAGGGAGTTGAGGACCACGTCCACCCCCTCCCCGCCGGTGGCCTCCAGCACCTCCCGCGAGAAGTCGAGCGTGCGGGAGTTCATCACGTGCTCCACCCCCAGGGCGCGCACCGCGTCCCACTTGGGCGGGCTGGCGGTGGCGAGCACCTCGGCGCCCATCATCCGCGCGAGCTGCACGGCGGCGATCCCCACCCCGCCCGCGGCGGCGTGCACCAGCACCCGCTCGCCGGGGCGCAGCCCCGCCAGGTCGCGCAGGGCGTACAGCGCGGTGAGGAAGGTGACGGGGACCGTGGCGGCGCCCTCCGCGCCCACCCCGGCGGGGAGCGGGACGGCGAAGTCCGCGGGGATGGTGGTGTGGCTGGCGAGGCTGGCGGGCGCCAGCGCCATCACGGCTTCGCCGGGGCGCAGGTGCGCCACGCCCTCGCCGACGCGCTCCACCACCCCGGCGCACTCCAGCCCCAGCGGGCCCGGGTCGCCCGGGTACATCCCCAGCGCGTTGAGCACGTCGCGGAAGTTGAGCCCGGTGTGCAGCACGCGGAGCTCCACCTCGCCGGGGCCGGGGCGGCGGCGCTGCACCGGCCGGAACGCCAGGTTGTCCAGGGTGCCGCGCTCGGTGACCTCCAGCCGGAACGGCCCCTCGCGCGGGGGCGTGCTC
>DASYWD010000173.1 GCA_035936415.1 Longimicrobiaceae bacterium | reverse complement strand
AGGCTTCTGCCCCAGAACAGGAAAGCGGAGCCGAGAGGTCTCGACTCCGCTCTACCGCATTCGGGCTGCAATCTGCTTCCTCTGCCTGAGTCTCCGAACTTCGCTCCTACCTCATTTCCAAAGTTCGGGATGACTCATGTTTGTAGGTTCGGAGCGCTGGGTTGGTGGATTTCTCGTGGACTCGCTGATCCACGCAATTCTTTGGGCCTCGAATCGCACGCCCCCTCCTCGACGGAAGAGGCAGGAACGATCTCTCAGGTTCAGCGCCGCACGGGCCGCCTCCTCCAGACCCACCCTCGAGACGAGCGGAGCCCATTCCTCCAGATCAGCGATGTTCCGGATGGGCTCGGCCAGCGGATCAAGAAGCCGTTCGGCGGGAACCTCGCCCAGCGTCGCAATCAGTTCCCACGTGTCAACGAGCTGTTGCGGCGTGAGACCGCCGAAATCGGGCAGCGGCTCCCCCATCAGCGGACGAAGATACGGCTCACCGCCGGAAGCATCAGATCGGCGACGATCACTCCGTCGACCGGTTCCCGTGCTCCCCCCCTACACCCGCCGCTTCCGGCAGCACGTGACGCAGGCCGTCGAACAGCTGGACCGTTCGCCGCGGGCAAGGATCCGGCGTTCTGGATCGTCGGACCATGATGGACGGCCCCCCGTTCACTCGTCATCGCGCTCGCGCCCATCTGCTTTCGATGCTCCGCTTCATCGCGCGCCGCGATGAAGTTGGCCGTGGCCGTGAGCAGACGGACGTGCGATTCCGCAGCAACGCCGATTGGCTCCAGTGCCTGAAAGAATGTGAGCGCGCGCTGCAGTTGCTCGTGGTAGAACAGTCCACTCCGATACAGGCGCTCATCCGCCGGATTACCGGAGGCCGTCCGCTTGAACGCCGCTTTTCACTTCTCGGAGTGAAGGCCCGCTGTGTAGGTTGCGAGATCTTCCCGTTGCGAATGGAGTGGCCGAACCCGGGCCCGGGTGCTCTATACGCCTGTCCAGTTGCGTTGAGATAGATTGCTCCCTTTTGCTACGCTGAATATATTTCACACGGATCCACAACTAGTGATGGGTTTTCGCGGCACGTGAATGGTTTTCACACCCAGGTAGGATGCCTGATCGGAATCCGCAGTTGCTGAACGTTTTTCGCGGTCGAGAGCTTCCGGAGCCAGCTCACCTGGCAGGGTACGCTTGGCTGATCGACCAATTCGATCTTCCCGTTCCCCTTCCCCCAGTCCTCACCGCAACAGCGGCCCGGCACCACCCAACCTCCAGTGACGAGTGGCGCGTGCTGACTCCGCGGCATGCTCCGAAACAGGACTCGCCCGGCGCACACCTGGAGTTCGCGCTGAAGTGGGAAGGTGTGAACCTGTCCGTCTTGGCCGCACTCTTCTCTGTCATAGAGGCCGAGGAGGTGGCCCAGGTGGTCCGCGAGAAGCCGACGGGATCCTATGCGCGCCGGCTCTGGTTCCTCTACGAATGGTTGACCGCAAGACTGCTCGACATACCTGACCTGGGCCCCGTGCGTGCAGTTCACGTGCTCGATCCAAAGCAGCAGTATGCCCTTGAAACATGCAAGTCGTCGTCTCGCCACCGGGTAATCGACAATCTTCCTGGAGCACGGGACTTCTGCCCGCTCGTCCGCCGTACTCCGCTCCTCGATGAATATACAGGGCGCAACTTCAGCGAGCGGGCGCGCGCGATCATCGGACGGACACGTCCGGATGTGATCACTCGCGCAGCGGCCTTCTTGCTCCTCAGCGATAGCCGTTCTTCCTTTCAGATTGAGGGAGAGCAGCCGAACCTGGAGCGTGCCCAGCGGTGGGCACACGCGATCGGTCAGGCAGGGAGCCGGGCGCTCAGCGTAGCTGAACTGGAGCGGCTGCAGGCCGAGGTGATCGGCGATGCACGCTTCGTAAAACTGGGGCTCCGTACGATAGGCGGGTTTGTCGGCAACCATGACCGGATAACCCACCAGCCGCTCCCGGAGCACATCAGCGCACGACCGGAGGACCTGGGCGCGCTTGTGGAAGGAATGGTCGCTTACGACCGCCGCACGGTTACTGGAAAGGTGGACCCGGTGGTCGCAGCCGCCGGGCTGGCCTTCGGCTTTGTGTACGTGCACCCCTTTGAGGATGGCAACGGCCGGATCCACCGCTGGCTCATTCACCACGTGCTGGCCGAGGCCGGGTACAATCCACCCGGTGTCGTCTTTCCCGTCAGTGCCGCGATCCTACGCGAGATCGACTCGTACAAGCGGGTCTTGGAGAGCTATTCTGCGCCCTTGCTACCGTTTATCGATTGGCGGGCGACCGAGGACTTCAACGTCGAGGTGCTGAACGAAACCGGCGACTACTACCGGTACTTCGATGCTACTGCGCACGCTGAGTTCCTGTATCGGTGCATCAAGCAAACCGTGGAGCGGGATCTCCCCGAGGAGGTTGCATTTCTGGAAGGATACGACCGGTTCATCACAGGGATCCAGCAGATTGTCGACATGCCGCAGAGGAAGGCTAGCCTCCTGCACAGGTTCCTGCAGCAGAACGGAGGAAGCCTCTCAAAGCGCGCTCGTACAGGCGAGTTCGTGGAACTTCGTGAGGAAGAGGTGGCGCAAGTCGAGGCCTTGTACAACCGGGAATTCGGAGCAATCCCGGGGGCCGGGTAAGTGAGATTCTTTGTGGGTTCCTTGCGACACCAGCTCCTGGAATCACATCCAGCTACGACATGAGGGTACCGGAAAGCCAGCAAATACGACCGGGTGTCGCGGTTCTCGCCATATCGGAGTTGAGGCCCGGTAATCATTTCGATTGCCGGGCCTCCGCGTTTCGAGGCATCAGATCTGCCGAAGGACTTCCAACCAATCCTCCTTCCGGCTCGGGCGCCGCATCCGGCACGTAGAGCCCTTCCAGGAGGGCACCGCGATGGAGCTCCAGGGCCTCCGCCGTCCGGCCGGCTTAGACAGCTACGGGCGCTCGGCGTCCGGCTGCAGGGGGCTCGCTCCGGTGCTCATGGGCGGATCAGGGTGCGAGCTCCGTGCCGTCCCGGACGCGGCCTGCCGCGTCTTCACCTCACCGGGGCACAACCGATCCGGGTGCCGCTGTCTACGGGGTGCGCGGGTGCCCCTTCGCGAGGGCGCGGATCGCCCCGGGCTCGCCGATCACGGTGAGGCGGTCGCCGGCACGCAGCACGCTGGACCCGCGGGGGACGAAGCTCTCGGACCTGCGCCGGACCAGCGCGATCAGGGTTCCGGGCGGCAGCCCCAGCTCGCGCACCTCCCTGCCGATCCAGTCCGCGGCCGGGGAGCCGGCGTCGAGGTGGAGCGTGATCGAGTGCTCCTCCCGGAGCAGGGTCTCGCGCAGCTCGTGCTCGCTCCCGGCCGCCAGCCACTGCCCCAGGAAGGCCTCGTCGTCCACATGCGTCGCCAGGTGGCCCAGCAGCCGCAGGTGCTGTCCCGGCTCGCCCTCCGGGCTCAGGAGGAAGAAGAGGGCGACGACCCTGGACGCATCGGCCGGCGGCTCCGAGTCCGGGGCGATGTCGCGGACCGGGATCCCCTCCCGGCAGCGCACCAGCACCATCTCGGCGTGCTCGACCTCGGGCGCGCGGGTGTGGGGGAGCGCCGCCCCGCGGGCGATGGGCATCATCTCCGCTTCGCGCTCCCGCCGGAACTCCCACTCCAGCCGCTCCGCGGGCACGCCGGTCCGCTCGGCGAGGAGCGCCGAGGCCTGGCGGACGACGGCCGGGAACGGGACCGTCTCCGGGAGGTCCACCACGGCGGCCCGGGCGACCACCTCGTCGAAGGGGTCCTCCGTGCGCAGCCCCTTCTCCTTGATGATCCCCCGCAGCTCCAGCTCCAGCCCCTCGTACCGGCTCTCCCCCATGCGGGCGAAGGTGTGCAGGATCGCCCCCTCGCGCTGCACCCGCCCGCGCGCGTAGTACAGGTACCAGCCGATGCAGAGCGCCACCAGGCCCAGGGTGAACCCGATCGCCAGGTGCCCCATCTCCGCGATCAGCCAGAGCGGGGCGACGATCCCGACGACCTGCATCCAGGGGTAGAGCGGAGAGCGGTAGCCAGGGTCGTAGCTCTCGATCCGGCTCTCGCGCATCACGATCACCGCGAAGCTCAGCAGCGAGAAGAGCAGGAGCTGGAAGGCGCTGGCCAGCTTGGCGATCCCCTCGATGTCGAAGCTCACGATCATCGCCATCATCAGCACCCCCGTCGCGACGATCGCGAGGGTCGGGGTGCCGAAGCGGCCCACCTTCGCGAACCCCTCCCACACGAGGCGGTCGCGCGCCATGGCCAGCGGGTAGCGGGACGCGGACAGGATCCCGGCGTTCCCCGTGGAGGCGAACGCCGCGACCGCCGCGACCACGATCAGCACCACCCCGGCCCCCGCCGGGAGCCAGTCGAAGAACGCCGCCGCCGCGGTGGCGACGGGGGTCAGGTCCGAGCGCAGCTCCACGGGGTTCAGGACCGCGACCATGATGTACACGCCCACCACGTAGATGAAGGTGGTCACGGACAGCGAGAGGATCATCCCCAGCGGGATGTTCCGCTCCGGATTCCTCACCTCTTCGGAGACGCTGGCCACCTTGGTCAGGCCGGCGTAGGAGACGAAGACGAACCCGATGGTGCCGACCAGCCCGGTCACTCCGAAGGGGAGGAAGGGGGTGAACTGCTCCCGGACGGTCCTGCCGACCCCGATGGAGAACACCTCCACCAGCCCCTGCACGATGAAGAAGGCCAGGATCGCCACCAGGGCCGTGACCAGGATGCGCTGCAGCCCGCTGGTCTCCTTGGCCCCGACGACGTTGACGACCATGAACACCAGCGTCAGCGCCACCGCCAGCGGCTTCACCGGCACGTCCACGTAGATGGCCAGGTAGGCGCCCATGCCGACCAGCGCGAAGGCGCTCTTCAGCACCAGCGCGAGCCAGGTCCCCAGCCCCCCGATGGTACCCATGATGGGCCCCAGGCTCCGGTCGAGGAAGTAGTAGGCGCCCCCCGCGCGCGGCATGGCCGTGCTGAGCTCGGCCACGCTGAACATGGCGGGGAGGATGAAGAAGCTGGCGAGCAGGTACGCCAGGACCACCGACGGTCCGGCCTGCGCCGCCGCCAGCCCGGGAAGCAGGAAGAAGCCGGAGCTGAACATGGCCCCGGTGCTGATGGCGAAGACGTCAAACAGCCCCAGGTCCTTCCTGAGGCGCGCCGGCTCCGGGAGGTTGTCTCGTGCGTTCATCGGGCAAGGCGGATGCGATCAGGTCTGACGCCGGGCCTCGGTCGTGTCCGAGCCGGCTCGGCAAGGCGCGGGCCGGGCCAGCAGCAGCCACACGCCCCACACGATCCGCGGCGTCCCGTACAGACCCGGGCCGGGGGACCGCTCTGTCCGGACGAGCGGGTGGGGACGGCGAGCGGGTTGCAGCGGTCCGGACCGATTCCGAAGCCGGACACCGGAGCAGGAGCACGACGTGAGCGGACGAGGCCGATCCCGGACGACGACGGCGCTGGCCGCCCTGGCGCTCGCCGGGCTGGCGTGGAAGGTGACCCGCGGGGCCCGCGAGGCGGACCTCGCCGGGAGCGTGGTGCTCATCACCGGGGGCTCGCGCGGGCTCGGCCTGCTGCTCGCGCGGGAGCTCGCCGGGCTGGGGTGCCGGCTGGCGCTCTGCGCGCGCGACCCGGAAGAGCTGGAGGCGGCCCGCCGCGAGCTGCACGCCGCCGGGGCGGAGGTCCTCGCCGTGCGGTGCGACGTGGCGGACCGCGACGACGTGGAGCGGATGGTGGAGCGCGTGCTGGAGAGGTACGGCCGCGTGGACGTGCTGGTCAACAACGCCGGCATCATCCAGGTGGGGCCGCTGGAGTCCATGACGGTGGAGGACTTCGAGCACGCCATGGCGGTCAACTTCTTCGGCGCGGTGCACACGGTCCTGGCCGTGCTCCCCGGGATGCGGGCGCGGCGCAGCGGGCGCATCGTCAACGTGGCCTCCATCGGCGGGAAGGTGGCCATCCCGCACCTCCTCCCCTACGACAGCGCCAAGTTCGCGCTCACCGGCTTCTCCGAGGGGCTCCGCTCGGAGCTGGCGGGCGAGGGGATCACGGTGACCACCATCGTCCCCGGGCTGATGCGCACCGGCTCGCCGGTGAACGCCCTCTTCAAGGGGCAGGCGGAGAAGGAGTTCTCCTGGTTCAGCCTGGGCGACGCCACCCCGCTCACCGCCATGAGCGCGGAGCGCGCGGCGCGGCGCATCGTCCAGGCCGCCCGACGCGGGGAGGCGGAGGTCACCCTCACCTGGCAGGCGAAGCTGCTGCGCCTTGCGCACGACCTCTTCCCGGGGGCGACCGCCGACCTGCTGGGCGGGGTGGCGCGCCTCCTCCCGGAGCCGGGCGGGGCGGGCGGGGAGGTGCGCGGCATGGAGCTGGCGACGCCGGTGTCGCCCTCGCCGCTGACGGCGCTGATGAACCGGGCCGCGCGCGAGAACAACGAGTACGGCGGAGCACCCGAGCCCTCGCCGGAGCACGCGCGGCGGGTGGGGCTGCGGGGGCACGGGGCCGAAACCCAGGAAAGGACGGGTCGCGAATGAGCAGCAACGGAGAGCGGCAGGTGGTCGTCGTCACGGGCGCGTCGGCAGGCGTGGGCCGGGCGACGGTGCGGGCCTTCGCGAAGCGGGGGGCGTCGATCGGGCTGATCGCCCGCGGCCTGGACGGGCTGGAGGGCGCCCGGCGGGACGTGGAGGCGCTGGGGGGGAGGGCGCTGGTGCTCCCCGCCGACGTCGCGGACGCGGACGTGGTCGAGGCCGCCGCCGCCCGCGTGGAAGCGGAGCTCGGGCCCATCGACGTGTGGGTGAACAACGCCATGACCTCGGTCTTCTCGCCCATCAAGGAGACGACCGCGGAGGAGTTCCGGCGCGTCACCGAGGTCACCTACCTGGGCTACGTGCACGGCACCCTGTCGGCGCTGCGGCGGATGCTGCCGCGAGACCGGGGCGTGATCGTGCAGGTGGGCTCGGCGCTGGCGTACCGGGGGATCCCGCTGCAGGCCGCGTACTGCGGGGCGAAGCACGCCATCCAGGGCTTCATGGACTCGCTTCGCTGCGAGCTCCTGCACGACGGGAGCAACGTGCGCGTCACCATGGTGCAGATGCCGGCGCTGAACACCCCCCAGTTCCGGTGGGTCAAGAGCCGGCTCCCCAACAAGTCGCAGCCCGTCCCCCCCATCTACCAGCCGGAGGTGGCGGCCGAGGCGATCCTCTTCGCGGCGGACCACGACCGGCGCGAGGTGTGGGTGGGGTGGCCCACCGTCCGCGCCATCCTGGGGAACCGCGTCGCGCCCTGGTACGTGGACCGGAAGCTCGCGGCGGAGGGGTACGACGGGCAGCAGATCGACGAGCCCCGGGACCCGGACCGGCCGCACAACCTGTGGGAGCCGGTCCCGGGCGACCACGGGGCGCACGGCGTCTTCGACCATCGCGCCCAGGACTACAGCCTGCAGCTCTGGGCCACCCGGCACCGTGGGCTGCTGGCGTTCGCGGGGGCTGCGCTGGCGGGGCTGGGGATCGCCGCGGCGGCGCGGGGCGGGGACGACGGGGAGGACCGGAGCGCGGCGCCGCTCCCGCTC